>NZ_LVWH01000194.1:0-40424 GCF_001909045.1 Paenibacillus sp. P3E
CATCACCTCCATCATCTAACACCGTATTCGCGCTATAGGCCATGCAGTCCTTGGGCTACCAGAGGGAAATACGGAGAATTGGCAAGGGCAGGCAATCCTGGGCGGCTAAGTTCGACCCGTGGAAACTCCAGAAAAGAGGGTAGATATGAAGAAATATATACTAGTGTTATTTGGTTTCATGATTATAAGCGCTTGTAATAAAAGTACAAACTATCAAACTGTCGAAATAATGGGTCCCTCAATGGAACCGACATATAAAGAGGGTCAAATAGTTAAGGTAGAAACGGATTATTATACTCAGCATGAAATAAAACGGAATGATCTTATATACTTTCATATGGATCCGAAAAATATAAAGTATGCTAAACGAGTTGTAGGATTGCCCAACGAAAAAATAGAAGTAATGAAAGACAAAATACTAATCAATGATGTTCAAATCGTATTGCCGGTTGCTATGGTAGACAACCCAAATGTTGGTGAATACACGATAGGAGCAGATCAATATTTTGTAATTGGAGATAATTATAGCAATAGTTTGGATAGCAGGTCCTTCGGTACGATTAGCAAAGAACAAATTCTTGGGAAGATCATAGAATAACCTAGCACTAACATTTACGCTGTAATATGAAGGAAGGGCATTGATGCTGAACCGAACATCCTTTTATATAATCTTTTTCATTATAATTCTTATCTTGCTATCCATAATCGAGCCTTCCGTTAAGATGGGATTGTTCATGGCTATCATGATCACATCATTCAAATATATAGACACATTTTTGCATGAACTTGGGCATTTTTTTGCAGGGAAGCTGGTTGGGTATGAAATAGAACGTGTAGTAATCGGAGATCGGAAACCCATTTTTAGTGTAGTCGTCTTTGGAACATCATTTATATTTTGCTATGGCTTCGGCGGGTTAACTGTTCCAGGTACCCGTGTTAAGATCAGCAAGCTGCGTCTTTCTGTTTTTGCTCTCGGAGGGGTATTCTTTCAGATTTTTATTATTTGTATTACCTACATTTTATTTGGAATTGGTAGTGAAGAAAATTATTTTCTCCCCCTTCTATTTATGATTTTGAATCTAATCACCATAGTATATAACTTATACCCAAGAACCTTTATCCAAGATGGCAAGGTATACCTTAGTGATGGATTACTTTTCAAAAAAATAATGATGATGAACAAGACAGTTCAATAAGGAATGACTACGGTCACAACCGTTCCCACCCCGGGCTCCGATTGAATCTGAAGTTCCGCCAGACCTCCGTACATCAAATTCAGCCGTTTTTTGACATTTCGCAGTCCAATGCCTCCGGCGTCGTGAATCAGCATATCCTCGATATGCTCTTTGGACATCCCTACCCCATTATCCGAAACGGTAAAATACAACCGTTCCCCAGATCTCCGTCCTGTAATCTTAATCCATCCCCCGCTCACAACCGCCTCCATACTATGGATAATAGCATTCTCGACAATAGGCTGGAGGAACAGCTTGGGAACCACCGTCCCGGGAGGCAGATTCTCTATATCGTATTCCACCTCAAATACTCCGGCATAACGTTTGCCCATAATATGTGTGTAGCTCCTCAGCCAGTTCAGATCGTCCTCCAGCAGAACCTCCTCCTGGCCGTTGTTCACAGTATACTGGAGCATAGTGGATAGACTGACAATCATTTGGCTGATCTCGCTCTCCTCCCTCTCCAGCGCCATCCAGTTAATGATATTGAGCGTATTGTAAAGGAAGTGGGGATTGAGCTGGAGGTTGAGCGCCAGCATCTCTGCTTCTTTCTCGCGTCTGGTGCTTTTGTAATTTTCCTCGATCAGCTCAAGAATCCTTTCGTTCATCTGATTGTATCTCTTCACGAGAATGCGAAATTCCAATTGCGGCTGGTCTGGAATCTTGGTGGAAAAATCACCGGCCCCGGTTAATTGAATCGCAGCCATCATTTTTTTGATCGGTTTCGTCAAATGGCTGGAAATCACATAGGCAATGCCCACTGACAATAGAAGCAGGACCAGAGTAATCCCCAAATCCGTATAGCTGACGGTCGGCAGGTTGCGGACCAATTGGCGGTACGGGACAACATATACGGTTACCCATCCGGTGATCCCGGAAGCGGCATAACCAATCAACACATCCTCTTTTCCCTGCTTGACCAGGGCAGTCCCTGACACAGATGTGAACTGGTCCTTATGCCATCCGTTCGCATCCGTCATCCCCAGAAGTGAATTGTCCGGGTAGGTGACGATCTGTCCCTCTCTGGAGACCACATAGAAATAGGATCCCTGCGCAGCAGGCGTCTGAGCCATATACTGCCGGTAATACTCTTCATTAAAATTAATCAGCAGCACCGGCCGTTCCACACGCTGAGGCCAGCTGTGGCTCATGCCGTCGATGACGGGTGAAATGTTAAGCAGCCGCCCTGCTGAGAAAACCATGCGGAACTTGGCGTCCATTCCACCTAATTGAGGCTGTCCGTAGATTCTTGTCCAATCGTAGGTGGGGAACCACAGCAGGCTCCCCTTCACCTCCGCTATCTTTTGGTATATATAGGAGTGTACGAACCCGGACGGCGGAACGGAGACAAACGGTGAATTGGTGGTATAGCCCGTAGCGCCTCCCCCGAAGCTGTAATAACTGGTAACCAGCTGCACAGAATAGAAGTCCTGCTCGTTACGGAAATACTTGTTCAGAATTTCAGTTGCTTTGCGGTCCATTCTTAGCAGCTCTTCATCGGTCCGGGGCTGCTGCCGGTCAAAGAGGGTGAATAAGTCCGGGTCTGAAATGAGGTCAATGGTTCTGGATTCGATATGATTCAGCATCAAGTCGCTGATCTCTGTTTTCTTTTTCACGATCTCGATGATACTGTCTTCGGCATTGCTGACTATGATGTCCGAGCTCGTCTTATAGTTAATAACAGCGTTCGTCACCGAAGGAATCGAAATCAGCAGCACAAAACAGAGGATCAGCTTGGTTCTCAGCTTCATATTTTTCCACAGATCCCGTTTGTCACGGTAGATATACCGGTATCCAGCCATAATTCCTCCATAAAAACCATCTAGACTTCAGTCAATCTGCGCGTCAAGGCGCGGTATTCTTCCGGTGTGAGACCCGTTTCTTTTTTGAAGACTCGGTTGAAATATTTGACATCATGATACCCTAGCTGCTCAGCGATCCGGTACACCTTCTCATTAGAACTCCCTAGCATTTCTTTGGCCTCATTCAACCGTAGCCGGGTCACATATTGATTGAAGGTCAGCTGGAGCCGGCTCTTGAAAAACTGGCAGAAATAGCTGGAGCTAAAGTGAAACATGGCGGCGACCGCTTCCTGGGAAAGGTCCTCCCTATAGTGCCTGTCAATATAATCAAGACACCGTGACATCACCCCCTCCTTCCGTTCCCGCTTCGCTTCCGCCACACTATGAGCAATGTCCTCCAAAAGCCTGGCTGCGGACGCAATCAATTCCGGACAGCATCGAATGCCGTCGCCCAAGCAGGAGGCGCGCTGCAGCAGAACTTCCTGCACATCCTCTCTTATACTTTCGAGGTCATAAATCACCCTGGACAGAAGGTGCTTGACCTCCCGCACCAGTTCCTCCGGTAAAGGCAGGGCCCCTTCTCCAAGCATCCGGCAGACCGCTTCCTCTGCTGCAGGCCCGAAACCTGAAAGCCCATCCCAGCCTTCGATTAACTCCTTTAACCTGCCTGGAATCCTGGGATCAGAGGTAAGCATCCGGCCGGTGTCCAGCCCCCCATCTGCCGCTAAGTATACTTGCGGCTCCCCGGGCTGTGCATAAAAGCAGCATGCAGCCGCATAGCGGGCTTCGGTATACGCACGGGTAACATCATCGTATAAATGCTCTGAAGGAGCGCTGATCCCCACAGGCAGCCCGAGCTGTACAAGCATCTGGAGCATGCCGGAGTCAGGTTGTACGCTGCTTGCCGCTACCAGCAGACCGGGATCATGACGGGAAGTAAAACCCGTATGGAAACCAAAGGGCTGCAAGGATGCCTTCACCTCTTCCGCAGCCCTTTCCTCTTTGATATAGACCACCAGCAAGCTGCCGGAGCCGCTGAATCCAAGCATAGTCAACACTTCTTCTCGGTCTGCCGGGGTCCTTAGTTTCCCTTCCAGCCAATGGTTCAGGAGACGATGACGGTAGGCGGGTTCTGCCACATCCAGCCGGACGGCAAGCCGTTCATATTGCTGCCGGGTGGCGTACTCTTCCTCCAGGCTCTTTTCAGTCTTCTCCAGAACAGCAATGAACTTCTGCGGGTCAAGCGGCTTCAGCATATATTCGGAAGATCCAAGACTCATCGCTTTTTGCGCATATTCGAAACGGCTGTATCCACTTAAATAAATGACCCGCCGCGGAGCAAGCTGAGGCGTAAGCTGTTCCAGGAAATGCAGTCCGTCCATGAGCGGCATCCTAATGTCGGTGATAATAATCTGGAAGCAGCGGGCGCTGCAGATCTCAAGGGCCTCCCGGCCATTCCTGGCTGTAACGATCCCGTATTCCGGACGCAAGCGGCGCAGCATGCCGGAGAGTCCGGTGAGGTGAGCAGGTTCATCATCTACTAACAGAATATCGTACATGCTGTAAGCTGTACCCCCTTATTAACCCTTGATTCCGGTCATGGCAATCCCTTCAATAAAGTGGCGCTGCGCAATCAGAAAGATCACCAGCGAAGGGATCACAATGACTGTAGTCGCAGCCATCATCAGATTCCACTGTGCAGAGTAGGAGCCCTGAAATAAGGTCAGTCCCTGCATTAACGTATAGTTTTTCTCGGAGGTAATGAACGCCAGCGGTCCCAGGTAATCATTCCAGTTCGCCAAAAAAGTCAGCAAGCCGATCACAATCATCGCCTGTTTGGCCAGCGGGACGATAATCACTGCATATATCCGTACATGTCCCGCACCATCCACCTTGGCCGCCTCGTCCAGCTCGCGCGGGATGCCCAGAAAGAACTGCCGCAGCAGAAAAATATTAAACACCCCTCCGCCGAACCAGGCAGGTGCCACCAGCGGAACGAAAGTGTCCGTTAAGTGAAGTGCGTTCCAAAATACGTACTGCGGAATCATGACTACAAAGAACGGAATCATAAGTCCGGTTAATATCACCCCGAATACCTGGTCCCGCCCTTTCCAGTCGATACGCGAAAAGCTGTAGGCACACAACGAGGCGGAGAGCAGAACCCCCAGGATCGCCAATGAAGTAATAATGACGCTGTTCAGAAAGAAACGGCCAAACGGATACGCATCCAGAGTCGTACGGAAATTATCCCACTTGAAAACCTTCGGAATAAACCCCGGCGGAATCTGATACAGCTCCCCCATATCAATCAGTGACGTCCGGACCATCCAAAAGATTGGAAACAGGCAAAACAAACTTCCAATACCAAGCAGCAGATATATCATTGCTTGATTTATCCACGATTGCTGTTTCACCGCTGCTCCCCCTTCCCTTCGTAATACACCAACGATTTGGAGAAGAAGAAAATCAGAGCGGTGAACAGGGCGATCACCAGAAACAGCAGCACAGAAATCGCACTGGCGCTACCCATCCGTGAGGACTTGAATCCTTCATTGAATAGGTACAGTACATAAAAAAGGCTCTTGTTGTTCGGTCCGCCCTGCGTCATTACCGAAGGCTGGACAAACGCCTGAAATCCGTTGATAAAAGCAATAACCGTGTTAAAAAAGATGATGGACGAAGTCATCGGGATGGTAATATAAAACAGCTTATGGAGCCTGTTCCCCCCGTCGATCTCTATCGCTTCATACAACTGGGAGGGAATGCCCTGCAGTCCGGCCAGGAAAATCACGATGGTATTGCCCAGCGTCCAAAAGCTAAAGAGGATCAAGGTCGGAACTACCGACCCTGTATCCCCCAGCCATTGCGAAGTAGGCAGATGAAGCTGCTTCAGCATGGCGTTCACAATGCCAAAATCCGGCTGCAGCAGCCACATCCATACCATGGAAGAAGCGGCTAACGGAATGATGACCGGCAAATAGAATATTCCGCGAAAAAAGGCTCTGCCTGCAATTTTCTGATTCAGCAGTACTGCAGCAAAAAAGGAAATGATAATGCCCAGAGGCACACTGACAAACACATAATAGAAGGTAGCTTTGACCGCTGGATAAAAGAAGGGGTCGGCACCCGTAAAAAGGGTCTTGTAATTGGCAATGCCGATCCACTCCGGTACCATCCCTACACTATAGTTGGTAAAACTCAGATATATGCTTGCAGCAATTGGAACAAGCACGAACAGCAGGTATCCCGCCAGTACCGGCGAAGCAAACAAAAGTCCGTAACGCAGCTCCTTGGCAGCCTGGTGTCTTTTGCTTGAATGCCGGACCGGCTTCAGGGTCTGTACCCCATTCACAGCATCCTCAAGGGGAGACATCATAACGTCCTCTGATTTCCGGCTGAATCTTCGCCTCAACCTCCTTCATCGCCTCCAGGGCGGTTTTCTTGCCGAGCCATACCTCATCCATACCGGAGAAGGTAATCGCATTCACTTTGGAAAAGTTTTTAATATAATAGGACCCGTTCGGCACCCCGTTGTTCAGCAGATTGTTCATCATCGCATCCTTAAAGCCTGATGGATGAGCCGGATTGTTCTCTGCCCACTTGGCTACCAGCCCGGGATCGGTATACCATTTGGTCATCGTAGGCATCCACAATCCGCCTTTGTAGAGGTCTATGGCACCTTCCGGATTCTCCAGAAATTTCGTCAGCAGCCAGGCTTCTTCCCGATGCTTGCTGGATGTATAGATGACAGAAGCTCCGCTGATTCCCATCGGAACGCTGCGTTTCATCTTCGGAAGCACACCGATATCATAATTGACTTTGGCGGCACCGAGGTCCAGGTTGATCCATTGGCCGTGCATCGACATCGCTGCAAGCTTCGATTGCAGGGCAACCGCCTGGGAAGGAATCGACTTCATCTGCACCGGAGAGGGTGCCACATGATACACGTTAATTAAATCCGCCAGGCGCTGGATTGCTTCCGCCGCTTCCGGCTGGCTGAACCCGAATTTTCCGTCTTTGGTCACCCATTCTCCTTCATTGTTAATCACTGCCGCATGAACAGGTCCATGCCAAGTTTCAAAAGAGACGCCGAACTGCTTGATATTATCCGGATCAAACCCGGGATCGGCGGCATTTTTACCGTTTTTGTCGAGGGTTAATTGCTGGGCGACTTTTACGAATTCATCCCAGCTCCAGGCCATTTCCGGCTTGGCAGGAGGATAATCCACCTTGGCTTCATTAAATAGATCCTTGTTGTAGAACAGTCCGAAGGTTTCTCCGGCTGTACTGATTCCGTATGCAAAATCCTCGGAAGACTTGAACCAGATATAATCCAAAAAGTCGCTGCGCTTCAGGTCCTTATCCGCATCAAGCAGTTCAAACATATTGACGAACTTGCCGTCCTTTTGCCAGGGGTCTGCCAGCTCGCCATGCATATAGCCCAGATCCGGTGCTTCATTCCCGGCTACCATAGCCGTAATCTTGGCATCATAATCCGCTTCCGGGATATGAATGGCATCTACTTTGATGTTCGGATATTTGTCTGTGAAGGCCTGGGTTGCCTTCTCAATAGCCGCCTTCTCCTGCGGACTGCCCCAGAAGGTGAATTTCAGCGTTACGGGTTTCCCTGACTGCTCTGCGTTTCCTTGATCCTTCGCTGCATTTCCCTTATCGCTTTCATTCTTGCCGCCAGCGTTTGAACATCCCGCCAGCAGGGTGACCATCAGCAAAATTACGGTCAGTAGCCCATATAATACTTTTCCCCGCCCTCTTCCATTGAGCTCCATCATAACCCTCCCTAAAAATTTTGTAGCATACGCTTCCTTGAATCACTTCGTTAAACCCGCTTCGAAATCGAATGCTTAAATGTGTTGATTGGGTTCCTGTTCTCATCATAGGGAATGCGCTTACATTATGAAATTCCAAATTTTTAATAATGGTGGATTATTTTCGGATGTTGGGTAGAAAAAAGAAGGTGCCTGGACCGGACCCAAGTGCACCTTCTTTACTCTCTTATTTAGTTCATAGCACGTAAAAAATTATACATGGCCTGGGTGCTCTGCGCCCGGGACACGAGTCCTTGCGGGTCAAACCGCCCGTCTCCTATCCCTTGCATAATGCCGTGAGCCACTGCCTGAGCCACTTGTGATTTCGCCCAGACCGAGATTAAGGCACTGTCCGTCAGATTTTGTAATCCGCCGCGGGAAGCCGCTTTTCCTGCCTTGTATTCGTAAGCCTTAATGAGAAGCACTGCCATTTGCTCACGGGTTATCTCGGCATCCGGTGCAAAGGCGGTTGCTGTTACCCCTTCAATCAGCCCGGCAGCATAAGCTGCTGCCACGGATTTGGTGTACCAGCTTCCGGCTGGCACATCCCGGAACGGAAGCCCTTCACCCGTGTCCTTCAGTTGAAGTGCTCTGACCAGCATCGCAGTAAACTCAGCCCTTGTTGTCGTTTGGGCTGGAGCAAAGCGGCTGTCCGTGAGCCCCGTAACCACATGTTTGGCACTGAGCGATTTCAGTGCTGTATACACCCAGTGGTCAGGGGCAACATCTATGAATGTGGCGTCATAAGACAACACGGCGTAGGTGCTGAAATGATCCAGCATCAGGACCAGCTTCTTGCTGGCCTTGTCTGCTGTCCCTCCCACATAGCTCCATTGTGAGGTGTCTCCGTTCTTCAGGTACACCCCAAGCCATTCCTCATTTACAGCCGAAGCTGCATAGGGAAGCATGGCCCGGACCCCTTGGGAAAAGGTAGACGGTGTGATTTCCGATCCGTCCGCTGTACGCAGCACCAGCCCGAATTCATAGGCCGTCCCTTCTTGACGGTAGATGCCGCTTCCATTCCCGGACGGGACTGCTCCATTGGGAACAGGCGCAAGCGTAATCAGAATTGCTGCTCCGCTGCGTTTAGCCTCTGCCAGCTTCGTTCCAAGCTCTGTCAGAACAGACGCCGGAATCTGAATAGAGGCTTCGCCATCCCGGATCACCAAGGCTCTGTTGCCCAGCAGTGCTCCGGCATGAACAGGCAGTGAAGCCTGGGTCTGTCCTGGACCCAGCGTGATCTCCACAGCAGCAGCCACCGGCCCAGAAGCGAATGCTGCTTCACCAACCACCTTCAATCCGGCAGCCGGAGCAGCTGACGATGCCGGCGTTGGTGTTGGTGTGACCGTCGGACCTGTCACGGTAACCTTCGCTCTGGCTGCCAAATCCGTACCTTCCACTGCACCGCTCACTGTGAAGCTTCCGGCACCGGCATACTGATGCGGGGCGATAGTCTGCCAGACTACGGGGACCGTCCGGGAAGTTGAATCGCTGTATACTGCCGTAACTACCGACGGCAGCAGCGGTGCATTCCCAGCTGTTGTCACGACCTCCACATCCTGAAGGCTCACAATGACAGGGGCCTCTGAATCAAGCACGGTAACCTTGGCCACCGCGTGCTGATCTGTTCCGCCAGCGGTTCCAGTCACGGTGAAGCCTCCCGGCACCGCATACGATACAGGGTCAATGCCCTGCCAGATGACGGAGGTTTCACCAATCGTATGATCGGAGTACGTTGCCTGTACTACCGTTGGCAGCACCGGAGCGACCCCTACTGTTGTGGTAATGTGTACCTCTTTCAGCTCCACAATCGTTCGTTTCACAGCTTCAGTTACGGTTACCGTGGCTGCTGCAGGCCAAGTAGTGCCTTCCACTTGTCCTGAAACCACAAACTCTCCAGGCCGTGCGTAGTCCTCTTCCGGCACACTGTTCCAGCTGACCTCAGCAGTCCCTTCACTTCCGTTCTCATATTTCACTTGAACCGTGTCCGGCAAGACAGGTGCAACGGTTGCCGCCGTCGTTACGCTGACCGGTTCCACGCTTTGAATGTCCTTGTCTTCATACAATGCTTTTACCTGTGAAGCGTCCATTGCCCCGCTGTAAATGCGGAAATCATCAAGCCCGGCATTCAGCTGTGCCCCGTTGCCATAACCGGAGACACCGATTCGCTTCACATCGTTAGTAGCTGTAATGGAGCCCGGCGAACCATCGGTGTCCACCTGCTGGGCCACGCCGTTTCTGTAGATGACTCCGGTCTTAGTCACCGCATCGAACGTGAAGACCACATGGGTCCATTCATTCAGCGGCAAAAACGCCTCAGGCGACTGTTTCACATAGAAGCCGTTTGCTCCATCTACGTATACAATACTGGAGTTTCCGTTATAGGTAATAAAAAATCCGTTGCCCGCGTAGTTGCCCTCAGGCTTGAACCACAGCAGCACATTCTCCTTGTCATTCATGGCACCGGTGCGTTTGACCCAATAGGACAGCGTCATACTGCCTGGCTGGAGGGCAGGATCAGTGCCGGCAGAGATATAATTGCCGCCCGCTCCACTGAAGGTCAACGCTCCATTCTTATGCCCTTGAGCCTCCCAATCGAGACTGCCAAGAACCGTTCCTTCATGTCCGTTCCCCGAAGCATCAGCAATGGCAGTACCCTGACCTTCATCGAAGTTATAGCGCAGCACAAGCTCAGGAAAAGGGGGGATCACCCTCTTAGTTACGGTAACCCTAGCCTGAACCGCCGTCTGTGTTCCGATAACGGTTCCGTTTACGGTAAATGTAGAACCCTCCTTGTCATACAGTGCAGGAGTTACCGTCTCCCACTGTACGGAAACTACAAACTGGCTTCCATCCTCCAGGCTGGCGGTAACCGTTGACGGAAGCTTCGGCGCCTGCTTGGCCGGTGTTGTAAGCACTACATCCTCTACCGAGATAATGTGGCCTGCAGGGGCAAGCAGCGCAGTGATTTCATCCGGACTCAGCGCTCTGCTGTAGATCCGGAAGTCGTCGACCAACCCATCCATATACGGGTCGGCAAATTGCGATTTGCCAATGTAGTTGTTTTTGGTTTTACCGAGATCTGACGGTTTGAGCGTCAGATGGTCATTTCTGCCCGCCTCCACACCGTCGATATATAAGACCCCCAGAGAGCCGGACAATGTCACGGCTACATGCTTCCACTCGCCGGCAGGGAGAGCCGGACCGTCAATGGTCTGCTCTTGACCCGGGGCATTCCCGCCGGTCGAAATACCGAACCGGGTAATGGAGCCGGCTTTGGGTGACAGGAACATATAGGTGCTTGTTCCGGTGCCAAAATCGAAGATCCGCGAATAGGTTCCAACGCTGTCCATCTTCACCCAGGCTGACACGGTAACCGCATCCGCACGGCTCAGCAGGCCTTCGGGCATTTTCACATAGGCATCCTGGCCGCTCAGCTCAAGCGCATGATTGATTTTGCCCGGAAGCCAGGAGGCGGCTCCCAGCACACTGCCGTCCTTACCGCTTCCGGAATCATCGGCTGCCACTGTACCGGATGTTTCATCGAAGTCATAATGCACAAGCAGCTCCGGCAGCGGCGGCGGTGCCAAGGCTGTCACCGTAACCGTATCACTGCCCTCAAGCTCCGAATCGCTTACAGTCAGCTTGAACACATAAGTTCCCGGCTTCGTTGCCGTGAACGAAGTGAATAGCGCCGCACTTTTGCCAAACACAACCTGACCGTCTTCCGGTCCGGACACCAGGGACCATACCGGGGTCAGCGTTCCCTTCGGCAGACCATCGTCTTTGGCTGTACCGCGAAGCATGGCATCGTCCACTTGCAGCGTGTAGGTGAAATCTGCTCCCGCATCAACCGAGGGGACCTGATTGTCATCCGGCTCTGTGGCACTCAGTTCTACCGTATATGCAACTGCCGGTCCGGCTTCAATCGTCAGCTTCGCTTCATCCCCGAACGCATTCAGCTTGCCCGCAGGCTCACCATCGATGGTGATAAGATAGGCGCCTTTTACCAGACCGTTCAGGGTAAGCGTCGTTTCATGTGCATAGCCAGGTGTCAAATTACGCAGGCTGAACTTGGCATAGTCCTTATTGGCAGACAGTCTCGCTTCGGTAAACTGATCTTTATCCAGCTCGGTATAGAGCTTTTCGGTAATCAGGTTGATCCGTTTGAAGAGACCGTCTGTAGGCGTGATATCGTAATAGACAGAATCCGTCACTGTAACATCCGCCCCGTAGCCTGTTACCCCGAAGATCGGATCGACGGCAATGTCCGCACTTAGAATCTGCAGCGTACCGAACAATCCCAGATCCGCTTCCCCGGTCATACCTTTCCATCCGTTCAGCAGCGGAACATTCCGTCCGCCGCCGGTTCCATTGGTGCCGTTATTGCCTTTCTCGGCCTGGTAGGTCCAGGCTGCAGCTCCGTAATTCTCCGGATCATCGCTGATCTGCCCGGAGTTGATGGCACTGAGGTTAGCCAGCTTGGCCGCATAAGACAACCGCTGCTCCTCTTCCCGTTTGGCTGTGGAATGATAGCGGATCCAGTCGTCCATCGCATATCCGGCCAGCGACACGCTGTACTGGAAGTTCCACCAGCTTTCTCCTGTAATGGTTACCGGATCAGCGTAGTAGTACCAGACAGGCATCTGTCCACGTGAGGCCCGCGTCTTGGCATTGATTTTACCCATCATCTCCAGCGCTTTGGCCTGTTCCAGGTCATTGTCTTTTTGCATCTTAGCCAGGGTGTATACCGCTTCCTCCCCGGTGTTGTCATAGCTGTATTCCGAACCGTAAGGGTACTTATTGTTTTTGAAATTATTATATTTGCGGAGCATCTTGGCCCGGATATCACTGGCTTCGTCCACATAGCCTTCACTGTCAAGCGCTTGAATGATATCCGGTGTGGTCAGCTCTCCCATAAGTCCAGTCTCCCAGTTGTAAGAAACGGGGCCTTCATACAGAGCCTTCAAAATATTATAAGCCCGCAGCAAATAGGTCTCCTTGGGATGCTTATAGGCAACCAGCTCAGGGTAATTGGCGGCAATTTTGTACATGCTGAAATACGTATTATAGATATGAGGATAGGCGTAACCACGATAAGTAGGTGTTGTATTCGGCTCCTTCATCAGGAAGTCATGAATCAGATAATCCTCATGATGGCCATTCATCAGTTGGTTCCAGATGGCCGTTTCCAGATAGTCATCCACTGCCGTGATTTCCGAAGCTACAGGATTCAGGGCATTTTTTTCGGCTAAAAACTGTCCATGCGTCAATCCCCAGTCATCGCCCCAGCCCCAGTAGCCGCTGAAGTTATTCCGTTTGGACTTCGTGTTCATCATCCAGTCGTCAAACACTTTGTCGCGTATATCCCCGGGGAGATTCCACTGGGTTTGTTCAACCATAAAGTTCGCATGGTCCTCCAGCGCCCGGTCAACCGCATCGATACCATAAAATTGCAGCACGGTTGTGAGACCGCTTCCATATTGGACCGTAACATGCTGCGGCCCCAGCTTGCCCAGACTGAATTCATAAATGTGATGATCTCCGCTCTTCTGCTCAAGCAGGGGAACCTCGGTCCCGTCATCCAGCTTCACGCTGTGAATGTCAGCTTTGGTGCGCAGATCGAACTTGGCCTTCTGGTTCAACGGCACAATCATGCCCGGGACAACGGTTACATCTATCAGCCCTTCCTGAACCAGCATGTCCTTGGCTTCCTGCTCGTTCGCTACAGCAAGCAGCTGAAAGCCGTAGGTTTTGCTCTCCCCGGCAGCCAGCGTCAGGCTGGTATGTGGCAGATAACCCCGGTTGGTGGATTTGATCACATTGGAATGAATATAAAAGACATTCAAGCCCTCGATCCATTTGCCTTCATTCTCGGGGTTCCAGGCCCACTTACTGCCCGGATGCTCTTCATTGCGCCAGCGGTCCTGATACTCAAAACCCGCACCGGTAGCGGCATCCGGCAACAGCATCAGATAGGAGCCAATCCCGCTGGGTCTGCCTGCTGTAATATAAGAACCGCTGCCCCCAACAAAGGAGTGGGTGACCACACGAGTCTCGTAAATGGCGTCCCCGTACGTCCACTGTTCATTGAAGGGAAGCGGAAGCCCAATATCTCCGAACTCCAGGCTTTTGCCGCTGGTGTTAGCGACATGAATATCCCACTGGAGTGAGCCATCTGCTTCCATAGTATAGGTTTCAACCAGCTTGAAATCGTGTATTCCGCCGGCGTTTGCGGAGTTTTCGTAGGTGACTGTCACCTTACTGCCATCCTTGTCTATGGTCCGGACATCCCCGGATTGATTGGTAGATGCCTTGGTCCATTCGCCTCCATCCAGGCGATAGGTGAAGAGCAGCTCGCCGAGCCACTGATGATCTGCTGTATCCTGCTCGGGTGTTACTGTCTTGTTCATCACATACTCGGTCGGGAAGGCGTCGCCTTTGATTTTCAGCGATGAAATTTCACCGTATTGCCCGGTTTCAATGAGCAGCTTGTCGCTTGTCAGTTCATACGCGCCGGCTTTCGACGGAAGAAGAATAATGGATAGCACCGCCAGCGTCCAGAAGACCGCTCCTGTAAGTATCCTATTCGGTGTTAATCTTGGCTGTGTTGCATCAGAAGTCTTGAATATCATGCTTGAATCATCTCCTTCGATGTATGTTATTATCGTTGTTATACGTATTTATCTCTGCTGTTCTTCCCCAATCCAGACAGACATTTCGCCTTCCCCGCGATTGGCCCAGGCAAAATACGGAATGAACTTCAGCTGCACCTCCCTGCTCTTCAAGGGGGGGCCACTGCTGTACAGCTCCTCCCCCCAGCCTGCTTCCGGCAGCATCCGTCTACCGGAAACTGAAATCGTCCGGATGCCCTCAGGGAAACCAGCTTCCTCTGCAAGTGAATATTCATTGCCCTGCGGCAGCCGCAGCTGATACAATCTTTGGCCGTTATCGGCCTCCTCCAGACAATAGACGAAAGGACCGCGCTGCAGGGCTACTTTGGAAAAGGTCTGGCGGATATGCGGATGACCTTTCATCGCCGTGACCGGCATCGCAAACTGCAGCTCAAGGGTATCACCGGATACCCACTTGCGGGTCAGGTGAATATATCCGTCCGCATTTCCTGCATGATGCGTTCGGGATTGGCCGTTAAGCGATACCTGGACCTCATGGCACCAATCCGGCATACGCAGCGCAATCGTAAATTCACCGGCCTGTTCAGGAGTAACGTTCAAGCGGACTTTGCCATCCGAAGTATAGCTGGAGATTTGTTCAATAACGGCGGATATGCCATTCATTATCCTTGCGGTACGGCCCCCGATGTAGAGTTCAACGTATAAGGTATCGCCTTTTGTTGAATAAATGTAGTCTCCGAGCGAGGCGATCAGACGGGCCACATTCGGCGGACAGCAGGCGCAGGTAAACCAGCCTTGGCGCACAGCTTTTACATGATTGTAGTTCTTGTTCTTACCCAGTACTTCCGGATACACCTCTAGCGGATTCACATAGAAAAATTTGGTGCCATCCAGGGACATTCCGCTGATTACGGTATTATAGAGCGCCCGCTCCATGACATCCGCATATTTGCTGGTGTGCTCCAGCTCCAGCATGCGCCGGGCAAAAAAGATCAGCCCTACGGAAGCACAGGTTTCGGCATAGGCCAGGTCCGGCGGCAAATCATAATCCGCGGTAAAGGATTCCCCCTGCTCCATGGACCCGATGCCGCCCGTAATATACATCCGTTTGTTCACAATGTTGTCCCACAGCTTCCGGCAGGCTTCCAGCAGCCCGGCATCCTTGGTCTCAAGGGCAATGTCGGCCATCGCCGTACACATATAGACCAGACGTACCGCATGCCCCTCCGCTGTGGTCTGCTCTCTGACAGGCAGATGCGATTGGCTGTACAGATGATCATGAACCATGGAGAGCTGAGGGAAATGCAGGGTCCGGCCGCGCTTTTCCCATTCCTGTTCAAAGTAATGGGGCTGCTGTCCCCGCTGGTCCAGGAAATAGCGGCTTAACTCCAGATACTTCTCTTCACCTGTGACCTGGAACAATTTCACCAGCGCCAGTTCAATCTCCTGATGGCCGTCGTAGCCTTGCAGCTTGCCGGGCTCCGCTCCGAATACGGCTGCAATGTAATCCGCATACCGGCTCACCGCGTCGAGCAGCTTTCTTTTGCCGGTGGCCCTGAAATAGGCTGTTGCCGCTTCAATTAAATGTCCAGCGCAATAGAGCTCGTGGCATTCCGCCAGATTAGTCCACTCCTTGCCCGGTTCTTTTAGCATAAAGTAGGTATTCAGATAGCCGTCATCCCTCTGGGCTTCAGCAAGCAGCTCAATGACGCCGTCCGCAATCTCCTCAAGCGCAGAATCCCGCTTAGTCTCCAGTAAGTACGCCACAGCCTCCAGCCATTTACCTACGTCACTGTCCTGAAAAACCATTCCGTAGAACTCACCTGCCTCCCGGCCCGCCGCAAGCTTGAAATTACGGATCGCATGGCTGGGCTCAGCCCCCTCAACACGGTCGTTCAGCGCCTCCCACTGATAAGGAACCATAACCTCGCGGACCAGACGGATATATTCCGACCAGAACGGATCATGAATCTGAACCTTGCCTGAAGCCGGTGTGGTATTATCATTCATTAATGGAACTCTCCTCTCATCTCTGTTACAGATCACCTGCCCGTGGCAGCCTTACAACCTTACCCCTTGACTCCGCCAACCGTTAACCCTTCCATGAAGAAGCGCTGGAAAAATAAGAACAGAACCAGAATAGGCAAAATGGCCAGGACGGCTCCCGCGATCAGCGCTTCATAGTTATTGCCCAAGGGAGAGACAAAGGAGGCCAGCCCGATCGGCAATGTGAATTGCTCGGTCGTCCGCAGCACGATCAGCGGCCACAGGAAGTTATTCCAGCTGTTCATGGCCTGCAGGATGGTAATCGCCCCAAACGCCGGGGCCATCAGCGGCACCATGATTCTGAAGAAGATTCCGTACTCCGAGCATCCGTCCATCCGGCCCGCATCCATGAAGTCCTTGGGCAGGCCAAGCGCAAATTGGCGGAAGAAAAAGATGGGCAGCGGGGAGACCACAAAGGGCAGAATAACCCCCCAGATGGTGTTGATCAGCTTCAGCGAAATCATTAGCTTATAGAGCGGCAGCAGAATAATCTCCACGGGAATCATCATCACCACGAGCACCAGGGTAAAAATAAAATTACGGCCGCGAAAACGGTACATTCCCAGCCCATAGCCTACCATTGAAGAGAACAGCAGACTCAGCAGGGTGAACAGCGTGGTAATAAGCAGACTGTTTTTATACCAGCCAAAATAATTGCCAGCCGCCCCCTGCCCCGAAAAGATGCTTTTGTAATTGTCCAGACTCATCAAATTGAAATCCAGCCGCACATTCAGGCCGTAGCGGAACAATTCTGTAGCAGGCTTCAGGGAAGCGAGGAACAAAGCATATAACGGAAATAACATCAGGGCCGCCAGAATCACAAATAAAAGCACAAGCAGCAGAGAGGAGAAGCTGAATTTGGATTTCTCTATAGTCCGCATGCTCTAGTCCTCCTTCTTAAACATGCCGGTGAGCGTTAATTGAACCAGGCTGACCAATAAGGTGATCCCCAGCAAGGTGATCCCGATGGCTGATCCAAAACCAAGATTGAAATACTGGAATCCCTGCTGATAGATGTATCCGACAATGGTCAGTCCAATGTTTTGCGGCGAAGGCTTGCCTGCCCATAGCATATAGCTCTCGGTGAACATGGCATAACCGCCATATATAGTGATCGTCACGACATAAATCGTGATCGGCTTCAGCAGGGGGATCGTAATTCTGATTAATTTCCGGAAAGCGCCAGCCCCGTCGATGTCAGCCGCTTCGTACAGCTCGGCGGGAATGCTCTGCAGTGCAGACAGGAAATATAGAATATTGATGCCGATCCACCTCCAGCCGGCCAGTACAAGCAGGGCGAACATTCCCAGACTGGAGCTGTAGAGCCAGCGCTGGCTGGATATCCCGAATAGATGCAGAATCGTATTCATCAACGCGCCGTCAAGTTCACCAAAAATGAGACGGAACACCACACCTGCAACGACTACAGACGTAAGCGCCGGAATAAACAAGGTAGATCTGAAAAAATTGCTCCACGGCATCTTTTTCGAATGGAGCAGAACAGCCAGAATCATGGGCACCGGTATCAGCAGCAGGAGTGTCCAGACAGTGTATCGGCTGCTGTTGTAGAGTGCCGCTCCGAAATCCTCATTCCAGAGTCCTCTGTAGTTATCAAGTCCGGTAAACGACACCTCTCCCGGGAGCACTTCCTGAAAGCTCATGACCCCTGCATTAATCAGCGGGTACGCAAAGAAGACGGCGAATGACAAGAGAAACGGGAGTACGAACACATAGGGTGCCAATTTTTGAGAATTCCCCAGCTGGTAACTCCTTCTTCTTGGGTTTTTGGTCAACTCTCTTTCTATCTGCATAACCAAACCTCCACTCTTTTGTGCTGTGAATATTTCCGGAAAATGTATGGATATGAAGGAGAATGTTCCATTCCCCTTCACAGCTTGTGTGCGCTTTCATATGTGGGGAAATCTTATTTCAGGCTGTCCTGCACTTCCTTTAGGACCTTGGCCGGGTCCTTCATGTCAATGAAGATTTGCGGCATCGCTTTGTTGCGGATGGCATCGAATACCTCAGGCGATTTCTCGCGGATATGGACCGGAGCAATTTCATCCTTGACGCTGAGCAGCGTATCAAAGATATCGGTACCGAAATAATCGGTGAATTTGTTCGATTCCTTCATGGCCGGATCACTCCAGACATCCGTGCGGATCGGGTCGAAGCCCAGCTGCTTCCAAATCTGCAGGTTGCCTTCCTTGGACAGCTTGGCGTAAGCCAGGAATTCCTTGATCAGATCAGGATTTTTCGCCTGATTGGTAATCGAGGTTGCGGTCCCGCCCATCCCTGCGGAGCGGTTGCCGCCTTCTACCCAAGCCGGCATCGGACGGATGATGACTTTTCCCTTGAGATCCGGGATATGGTCGGTGAAACGGTTCATGAACCAGAATGGCATGAAGACCGAAGCGGCGCCGCCCGAATCCATATAGCCGAAATATTCTTCTGTATCATGGCCGGCGCCAGGAGCGACAGCAGCGACACCTTCCTTCACCATCTTCTGGAAGAATTCCATCGTTTTCACATTGACCGGTGTATCCACAGTAACATTGCCGTTCTCATCCACCTGATCAGAGCCCTGCTGGCTGATCGCCGGCCACCAGGACCAGTTGCCGTTGCCTTCAAATGTGATCATCGGCTTACCTGTCTTATCCAGCATCTGTTTGCCTGCCGTCTCAAAGTCAGCCCAGGTCTTGATGGTGTCAGGATTGATTCCTGCCTGGTCAAGCATTTCTTTGTTGTAATACATGACGGTCGCACCCACATGGTAATCAATACCATAGTACGTTTTGTCTTTGCTGTAGATTTCCACTCTCGACTTCACAATGTTGCCAAGCTCAGGCTCCACAATGTCGTTCAAGGACACGAGCTGCGGCGTTCCCTTCATAAAGTTCGGAAACTTGCTCTGCTCGATATCAACCAGATCCGGTGCGCCTACACCCGATTGCAGGGCTACCAGCAGCTTGGTGTGCATATCGTCATAAGGTATGGTGGTCGCTTCCAGCGCAATGGTTTTATCCGGATGACTCTCATTCCAGCTTGCCGCCATGCTCTCATAGAACTTCTGATGCGCGTCAACAAAGGTCCAGAATACTACTTTTTCCGCCTGAGCAGGAGGTTTTGCTGTTTCACTGCCTTCAGTTGCCTTACTGCCGTTGTTGCTTGCTGCCGGCTGGTTCGTAGGGGATGTCTCTTTATTCCCGTTACCACCGCAGCCGCTGAGCCCCATGACCAGAATCAACAATAATACCGTCGTGCACAGAAATGCTTTTTTCATTCAGCTTCCTCCTTGAACGATATATACTTAGCCCTTTACGGGAATAAGCCAGTATTTTGCATTTCATCCGTCAGAAAAAACAACTTCAACTTTTAGCTATTCAACTTTTTAGAAAGCGCTTTATTAATAATAATACATGTTGTATCATGAAAAAAAACGCAGGATTCCAACCTTATTTTTAATCATTTCAACCTGCTTGGAGGAAAAATAAAATGAACTCGCCTATTCTCCATTTTATCTCTCCGCCTATTCCCTACTTCGTCGATTGCGGACATGCCACCTATGCCGCAGGGGATGTTCACATCAACCGCAACTGTATCGGCGTATTTGATCTTATCGTTGTGCTGAAGGGAATCCTCCCCGTCGGTGAGGACGGCAAGGAGTGGAAGCTGCATGAAGGTGAAATCCTCATTCTCCGTCCGGACGGCCATCATTACGGCTCTGCACCCTGCACCGAGGATACGAAGATCATCTGGATTCATTTTCAGACCTTTGGCAGCTGGAAGGAATGTATGAGTATGGATGAATGTCTGGAATCTCAGGTCACACTGATCGAGAGCCATAAGCAAAAAGCCTACCTCAATCATGCCGATGTCTGCTCGATTTATATTCCCAAGCATATGAAAATCTCCAGGAAGGCGATGGAGGTGCTGGATCTGTTTTTTGAGCAGGAGCATGAGCCGCAATCCCTGCGCAACTGGAAACGCCAGGCTTCCTTCCAATCCTTCCTCCAGCACCTGGACCGTGACCTGGCCTCCCCTTCCGATGCTACTGCCATTCAGCTTGCCGAAAAGGTGGAATTGTTCATCCGCCATAACTATACCCGTGACATCAACAATCCCATGCTGCAGAAGGAACTCAATTATCATCCGAATTATTTGGCCAAAAGCATGCTCAAAACCTATGGCATGACCCCCATGGCATATCTGCAGAATTACCGTGTGGAACAGTCCAAGCGCCTTCTACTGCAGACCTCCTGGTCCGTTACCCGGATCGCCGAGGAGGTGGGCTTCCACCACGTTTCCCATTTCTCCTCGTGCTTCTCCAAGAAGGAGGGGCTATCTCCCTCCGGCTTCCGCAGCAAATTCATTCAGAAACGCTAGGCAAGCAAATAGGGAATAAAAAAGGGAAACCAGGCGATGAATTGCTTTGCTTTAGGAGGAATATTCGTATGATTACTTTCAAAAGAATTTCCACTGGCGTAACCTCCTCGTTTTTTCAAGGAGCTTAGCTACACATTTCCACCTGCTTGTCAAGTTCTATTTTTTCGTGCAAAAAGAGCGGGCTATCTTTTTGATAACCTGCTCTTTTTCTTGATTTTTGGCCCTACGCCTTAACTTAATGACATGGAGTAGTGGCGTCACCTTATTGATCTACATACCATACAGCAAAAGATAGATATGTAACTCTCAAGCTGTTTCTTTTAATTCAAGATATGACGGATTTATTCGATACTGGGTAGCCCCACCAAAAAAAGTTTAACTAATAGCTGTATATCCCCATGCAAAAGGTTACTTTGGAACATCTGCTGGATAAACATTAATCATTAATCTTTCCCATCTAGCCATTTGTTTATATAGTACTTATTAGAATTTATGCGGAGTTTATTAAGATGATCTGCTATACTTCCTTTATTGATAGACCTATAAGAATTTATGTCCATAGTTCCATCATCTTGCCACTTGCAATATGGGCAAATATCATAACCTGTTCCTTCAATCTTATCATAAAGTTCTGTTAAAGTTTTAAAACCACAACAAGGGCAAGTAAACAATTCTTCCACTTCACCAATAACTTCAACATCATATCCTGTAATAGCATAAACTATTTCTGATAAAAATCCATTACTAACACCTTGAAAATCCACCTCACTTAGTTCCATATTAATTTTTGAAGAACCTTCTTCAAAATACTTTGGCAAATCTATCTCTTTTTCAACAATATCACGTACTGAGCATATTAATTTAAAGAAATTTTCCCTGGATATATTTCTCATTCAATTAATCCCTTTCCTTTTAACATTAAGATTACAGCATCATCAGAACGACCATCCCATTTATAAAATGACTTGATTTTACCTCCTATGCCAGTCCCAACGAATATAGATTTAGTAGACGGCTCATATCTATATATAAATGCTCCATCATTCACTTGTATAATACTATCAGATTTACTAGTTCCAAATTCATAAGCCATGTTTGAGTATTCTTTTGAGGATTTTGCCCCAAATTCATCACCATGTTTTTCATAGTGAACTTTTAATTTCCCCTTACTCCATAAATCAGCTATCTTCTCTGTTGGTCGCCATAAGGATTCAGCTTGTTGATTAGGTTCACCCGTCCCCTCAGCAGCACCCTCCTTTTTCTCCAGATACTGTTCTATTGCTTTGATCACAGGCACTACAGTATTGAGATCTGAACTCGCTAATTTGTCTAGCGGTGTTGCCCCTATCTTTGTATGAAGTCCTTTAAGCTGAATTATAAGTGCGCCAATGTCTATTCCAGGATCTTCTATCTCAGATCCATCGTTTCCAGCTCCATACTCCTTTAATTTCTCTATCCGAGTCTCAAATCCCTTTATGATTACTGCTAAGGTTTGTGGATCACTAGCCATCATCACCACATGTCCGCTGCCACTCTTTTCGACCCAGAGCTTGTGGCTTTCTTTGCCGATTTTGAAATTGACCAGCAGGCCGGAGATGGCATTCTTGAGCTTGCCAGCTCCGGCCACCGCGAGGTTGACTCCGGACTTCAACAGCTGCTTGCCGAAGGCTAAAAGGCGGGAGTGAACGCCTCCCTTAACCGTGCCGAGGAAACCGCCGCTGGCTTCTTTTTTGGCAGCACCTGCTTTTCCGCCGGCTTTTTGCTCTTCTTTTTGGCCTGGGCTGTCTTTGCTGCCTCCGCCTGAGGTCCCGGACAGATTAGCCAGCAGCTTCGTGCCGTTGCCGAAGACACTACTCGCCTGCGATTCAGCTTCATCGACAAGAGACGTCGCTCCGCCGGTGGCTTCGTCGATCATCCCGCCTACCTTTTCCACAGGTCCCTGAAGCGGCTGCATCAGGCCCTGGACCGGGCCGGACGCTGCGATCTTGTTGATCAGTTTGTCCGCGAAGGGAATATGCTGGCGAATCAGGTCAACCAGCGATTGGCCTGCCACAGCTTCAATCCCCTTAAACACGGCTTTAATCAGTGCTGACGGCGGATTGGTGATGATAAAATTCAGTACCATATCCACGCCTTTGTTGGCCAGGACCGTCATGAGCTGGGCCGGTTTCCCGAGCAGCTGCACCTTTGCTTTAATCCCGCCAGCGGCTTCGGTTACCTTCTCCCGAATCCCCCTAAAAAAGCCTCCGGCTGCTTCCTTAAGCTTGTCGGCCCCCTCATTAAGGGCCTCAGCGGGATTCTTCACGACCTCCAGCGCCTGAACAGCACCGGCATATGCCATACTGAAAGGATTAAACCACGACTTGTCCGATATGTTGATAACCGGAAGAGCCTTGTTGATGGCCCCGGCAACCTTGCCTACAGTCTTTTGCAGAATCCCGAACACTCCCTCAAGGAGCTGCAGCACCTTCATCAGCCCTTTTTCCTGGCCTCCGCTTTTCGGAGCCTTGCCAGCGTCCTTGTCCTTCTCCTTATCGTCCTCCTGGCCCGTCTGCAGCGGCTGAAGTTCACCGAACAGCCCCTTGACCAGAAAACCGCCCATTCCCGACGGATTCAGGAACTGCTTCACATTCTGCACTTTGAAATTCCGCAAGGTGTTGACCACAGTCATGACCGAGTTCGCCTGGCGCAGAAGCTTAGGGAGTGTCGATGTCAGCCAGATGCCGATTTGAACCAAAATACTGCCTCCGCCTGTCGCAAAAGCGGCAGCAATTTCAGCAGAAATTTGTGCAATCTCCAGGAACTTGCCGAAATTCACTTTAAAGTCCCCGTTCAGGAATTTCCCGATTCCCGACAATATGCCGTTATACAGCGACTGGACACCGGCGAACAGCTTATCCACCGTTTTCCCCATGAAGTCCAGGGCGGTACTGACCCCCTTCTTCAGGAGGCTTGCGGCAGCATTGACGGCTTGAACCGCCTTATTCACCGCACGGTCGATCCAGCCGTTGATCTTCTTGGCAATGCCTGGAAAACGGGCGAATATTTTATTGGCTAAGCCCTTCAGCACGTTCCCGAAACCTTTAATGGCGCTGACAATCAGCTTTCGGCCTGCTTCAATCAGCCCCACAACGGCTTGCTTGGCTTTATCAAAAATGGTTTTGACTGCCTTCCGCAGCTGGGTGAAGAGGAAGTTCATGCCTTTTTGAATGGCTTCCCCGGCCTGCCTTCCTTTTTCCTTGATCCATTCCCAGGGGTTTTTAGCTTTTTTCTTTGTTTGCTCGCCTTCGTTTTCACCTTCCTTTTGCTTCTCCTCTGCCTGGGTCTTCGTGGTCTTATATTCCTGCCGGGATTCGCTTTCGGCTTCGGACAGCTTTTTCTTGACCTCGCCTTCCTTCTCATCCTTGATCCCGCTAATCTCCTTGTTCTTCTCTGCTGCGGCTGTACCCGCTTCACGGTCAAACTCCCCGCTGGTGGCCTTGATCTCTTCCTGCCACTGGCTTCGGTACCCAGAGACCTCTGCTTTGACTGCAGCCTGTTCGCTTCGCTGCTTCTCTGAAGCTTCAGTTTTCAGCCGTTCCACTTCGGCCTTTGTATCACTTTTGGCAGTTGTGAGTCCGCTGTCAAACGGTTCCTTCCCTTTTTGATACTCCGCCTGGCTATTCTCCATATAGGTCTGAAGCGGGCCATCCAGCTGAGGGTTGAGGTAGCCGGCAACATCGGGCGGGATCACACCAGTGGATTTCAATTGAAAAGCTGGCGGAGCCACGGAGCGGATTGCAAGCCCGGATTTGAGGATGGCATCGTCCGGCTTGGGTAGGATCCGGTCCTCTCCGAAATCCTGCCGGGTCTGCTCCAGCTCGGAGTCCTGTACAGTCTGCATATGCTGCGTGGCCTCTGCCTGATAGCTCTCCACCTGAGAGGGGTCCGCTTCACCCGTCAGACCAATCTCCGGCGGAGTTGCTGCAAATCGGCTTGCTTCCGCCATAATCTGGTCAGGATCTGCCTCCTCCGGGCTTTGGGGAAAGCTAACCATCCCTGTCGAGGTATCCCCGCCTTTTTTCCCGCTCTGAAAAACGGGCAGTTCGGAAGCGGGCACCGGACCGGCCGCTGCCTGCTTCGGGGAATCAGCAGCTTCAGTATCCTTGCCGGGTGCGATTCCGGTTGGTGTCGGAATTGCAGGCAGCGCCTTCTCGGCCTGCTGACGTTGCTGCTCTAACGCTCCCCCCGAGACATTCACCGCTTGAGTGTAAGCCTCCACGATTTCTGACGGAGCAATGCTGCCAAGCTGCTGGATCACACTGCCCGGATTATCTCCTTTAATATTTACAACAGGAGCTTTTGCTGGTGCCTTTCTGGCTTGCAGCGGCAGGTTAGCAGACAGCGGACCAGAAGCAGCAGACTTAGGCCGGGCCGGAGCTGGCTTGGCTGCGGTCTTTCCATCCGGCTTGGTTTCTTGCTTCGCACCTGACTTGGCTTCCGCCTTTGCTCCTGCTTTGCCTTCTGGCTTTGCACCTGACTTGGCCTCCGCCTGAGCTTCCAATTTACCTTTTAACGTGGCATCTGCGCTTGCCTCCGCTTTTGTGAGTGGCGATAGCTTACCTTCAACACCCTTTTTAAATTCTGTTGCATTCCTGTTGTCTTTTTCAGTTTTTGGGCTGGTCTTTTCAGCCTTTTCAGGCTTTGCAGCTTGTGCTGAAACAGGCTGGGCCGAAACCTCTGACTGATGTGTTGACGGTGACGCTTGCTGTATTGAAGAGTCTCGTGAAGCGGCAGGTAAGTTCTGAGATTCTTTCGGTGTTGTATCCGAGGTTATGTCCGTTGCCTCTGCCTTTCCCTTGTTCCGCTTGCCTTGGTCAAGCAGCATAAGAGCGCTCCGAAGGCCAATGACACCCGTGAGCATAGCGAACTCACCGGAAGTTACCGTTTCCGGGGCGGTTAAGAGGCGGTTGGTTAGCCGTTTGAGCTCAAGCGGGGTTCGTATTTGCGGCTTCAATGCCGCTTTGTCAGCGAGTGGAGCTTGTGCAGAACTCTTTTTTATCTCAGTCTGCTGCTCTGCTGGCTTCTGTACAACAATCTTGCTTGACATAGAGGGTCACTCCCTGAATATTCCGTATACAAGTAATGGTAATTTCAGGAGTTGATTTACAGATTTTTTTAAAAAATTTTCTTAATAAAACGGCTACACCGTCCTTCACTGGACAATGTAACCGTTTTAGACTTCAGCTCTTAAATTATCAAAGAAGCCGCTTCTCAGCGGCTTGAATTGAATGTAATTTTATATATTTCCAACCTTTATTCTGCCGGCAAATGCGGTAGATGCACCCAAAAAACCCCCGCCCAGAGCTTGTGATAGACAAGCAATGAACAGGGGCTTTTATAATCAAAACCATGATTTCCTTTTTGCTTTTACAAATGATATTTACGGATGAAATAAGACGGTGTGCAGCTCCAGGCATGACAATAGCTGTTAATTAAGTAACTTCCATAAGGAGAGAAATTTTTATTCTCCGGATCGTACAGCTCCCAGAAGGTATCCGCTCCGTCTTTAACCATCTGTCCCCAATATTTTTTGATCTCCAGCGTTGCTCTTTCCCGCTCGCCCACCTGGATCAAGGCCTCAATCAAGTGATGCATCATATAAGGAGTAGACAAGGATAAACCGGGTTTCTCATCGAGCAGACGCACAAGCAGCTCTTTCCCTTTCGCTTCATCTATTACACCGGCCAGTATCATCCAGATTTGCGAGGCCCAGGAGATTTGCTGTTGTTCTCCGCTCACGAAGTAGTGCAGTTTATCACTCCACAGAAATTGCAATGCTGCCGCTGTGAGCTGTTCAATTCTCAACTGCAGGAACTCCTGATTGTGATCCTCCAGTATTGTCGCAAGCTGCAATGCAGACTTCATATTATAGATTAGAATCGCCTGGGCGGAGGCTACTTTACTTAATTGATCCTTCCAATCAATAAATGCCCACCACGAGTTATCGTCTTGTACGATATCACGCGTATCCAACCGTTCCAGCGACAATTCGATCTGCCGAAATGCGGTTGGCCACAGCTCACGAAGCGTGTCCATATCCTGCGTAGCTTCATAATAGTCACTCAGCGAAGCAACAAAAAAGAGCGAATAGTCGAACAGATACGTATCATCGGGAATGACCACAGGCTTCATGAACAGGTTAGCCGAAATCAGCCCTTTATCCGTTGGATAAGCAGCAAAAAGATACAGGCAGCGTTTGACCAAATCGTAATTTTTGAACGTTTCGTAATTGGCCAGCGCCTGCAGCCGCAGATCACCAAGCCAAAGTCTGCGGTCCCGCTTGGGTCCATCCTCAAAAACCTCCTGCATGCAGTCTTCCAACGTTTTGATGCTGACCTCGTCAATCCGCGCAAGCTCCTCGTCAGTATGCTTCAGCGGAACAATCATTTCAGGTGAGGCCGAAGTGACGGTTGTACAGTAGACATCATCGAAGATCACCTTGTACTTCACGGAGGTGTCCAGTACCTGAAGTTTCAAATACCTGAAGCTATAACGGCGTTCCATATGCAGTGTGTGAGGCAATACATCCAAATGATAGGTTTCCTCCTGCAGCCAGGAACGGCTTAACCAGCCCTCATATTCGGCAAAGGATTCCCCCATTTCAACCGGCATTTCTCCCAAGATTACCTTTAAATACAGTGGCGCATCAGGCGGACTTCCATCCGGCTCAATATGAAGCGACAATTTGCCCACCAAGTGTTTGCCAAAATCCAAAATGACCTCATCCCCTTTTCCAAGGGCAAGCGAAGGCAGTTCATCGGCCGATTGTACAACCTCAGTTCTCCAGCCATGAACAGCTTCTTCATCGGCTATGACTTTAATCAAATGCTGCGGACGGCAGACCTCATGGAATAATTCGGGAATAAGTCGCTCTGCCGCCTGGGCAAAAGCTTCATTTTTTTTTATGATCACTGCTGCACTCTGCCCTATAGCTTGGGACATCATCCAACCTCCTACTCTAGATTTATCACTAAGCAGATCAACCCTTTACCGAACCAACGGTAAGCCCGCCCACGAAATATTTTTGCAGGAAGGTAAATGCGATGAGCAGCGGCAGCGCGCACAAGATGCAGGCGGCGAACAGCACATTCCACTGTGTAGGGTTCTGCTGGTCGCCCATGAAACCGAGCATTGCCAGCGGCAACGGTGATTGCGAAGCCTTGGTAATGAAGATCATATTAAAGAAGTAGTCATTCCAGATCCATACGCCCTGCGTAATAATAACCGATACAGTAACCGGAATCAGCAGTGGAAATACGACTTTCCAGAACCGGTAAAACAGTCCGGCCCCGTCGATATGCGCGGCCTCTTCCACTTCCTCCGGTACTCCGCTGCGGATAAAACCGGTATACAGGAACGTAGAGAACGGCAGGCTGCACGTAATGAACATCAGGATCGGCGTATACTGCGTGCTCGGAATGTGCAGGCTGTTCAGCATTTGCACAATCGGAATCAGGACCATTTGACCGGGAACCACAAGTCCCGAAAGAAAGAACAGATAGAGAAACTGACTGGTTCTGCTCTTGATCCGGGCCATCGGGTAGGCAGCCATCGAAGCAATCAGTACTACGACGATCACGGAAATGCCGGTCAGGACTAGACTGTTCATAAAGGCCTGCGAAAAATGCATTCGTTCAAATGCAGAGCGGTAACTGGACAGCGAGAATTCATTGAACAAGTTGACAGGATTGCTCATATTGTCCGGGGAACGCAGCGAGGTGGACAACGCGATCACCAGAGGAATCAGATTGAGCACCATTACGGCAATAACCAGTAGTTGAACCAGCGCCTTTTTCCCCAGGTTTCGGCCGCTTAGCCGTTTTAACGCTCCTCGCTTTGGATCGGATGCAAACATGTTTTTGGTCATCGACGTCATGCCGACACCTCCCGTTTGTTCATATTGAGCACGAAGATTCCTGTGATGACCATAATGAACAAGAAGGACAGGATACCAAGCGCAGAGGCTTTACCAAACATTTGCTCCGTGAAGGCCAT
Source organism: Paenibacillus sp. P3E (assembly GCF_001909045.1). Classification (NCBI taxonomy): domain Bacteria; kingdom Bacillati; phylum Bacillota; class Bacilli; order Caryophanales; family Paenibacillaceae; genus Paenibacillus; species Paenibacillus sp. P3E. The sequence continues at coordinate 28,968 of NZ_LVWH01000194.1, forward strand.
TTTATAAATTGAGAAAATAAGGGTGTTAGTCGAAGTTCCAGGACCGCCGCTGGTCATAATGAACGGGAAGTCAAAGGCTTTCAGACCATTGATTAAGCTAAGTGTAATATTGATCGTCACCGAAGTGGCAAGCAGCGGAAGCTTGATATTTCTCAATAGACGCCATGGGCCGCAGCCGTCAATTTCACCCGCTTCCAGCAAATCCTTGGGAACGGTCTGCAGACCGGCCAGAAAGATAATCATGGTCGTGCCAATATTCTTCCAGATTTCCACAAAGATAATCGAGTACAAGGCGGTGGAATAATTGCCGAGAAAATTGATATTTTCAGTATTAAAGCCTATCTTCGACAAAAGGGTTGTAATCATCCCGGAATCGGGCATATAGACATAACTCCAGATAAAACCTACGACAATAGCACTGAACAAGGTAGGAATATAGGAAATCGAACGGTAAAAACCTTTTCCGCGGATATTCATATTCAGCATCAAAGCAAGTGCTAATCCAATCAAGTTACCTAATGCGACACTGATTACGGTATACAATATTGTGTGCCACAGCGAGGTTCCGAGTGTTCCGCTTGCGAACAAGTCTTTAAAGTTGTCCAAGCCGATATAATTAAAATCCGGGGAGAACCCGTTATAGTCGGTAACACTGTATTGAAACAGCTTCAGAATCGGAAAGATCCAGAATATCAGGTAAAATACCAAAGCAGGGATGGCAAAAAAGTACATCGTTTTTTTCATTACAGTCCGGTTCATTTCTCTCATCTCCCTTTTAATCCCGGATGCACCGGCCATTACTTATAGCCGGTGATCCTTTACAGTTGTATGTCTATTTCTTGCTCTTTGCCAATTCCTTATACTTTTTGTCCATGGCCGCAGTCACTTCCTCCGGCGTCGTCTTCTGTCCGCCGATAATGTTGGCAAACTTCGCTTCCATTTCTTCAGCGACGCCCGTCATCCACATCTGATTGGGGAAATAAACGGAATTTCCGTTGTTGTTGTAATCGTCGAATACCGGTTTGAACAGTTCATGATTGAGCGGAACATCTTTGTATACACTGATGGAAGTATTGGACTTCACCCACTCCTTGAACAAGTCGGATTGACCATCGTACCAGTAATTCAAAATCTCCTTGGCCACATCCATGTTCTCCGATTTGGCATTAACGGCGTAACCGGCGGATGTAGCCGCAGCAATATAAGTAGGCTTGCCGGCATCGTTAGCCGGAAGCGCGAAGAACCCGCGTGTGAACTCAGATGCGCCTTTAGCCGTCAGTGTCGGATAATCCCAGGTTCCGTCAAACACCATTGCAGCTTTGCCGTCAATAAAATTTTGGGCTGCTTGAGCGCTTCCTAGTCCAAGTGAGTTTTTAATGACATATCCCTTATCATAAAGCTCCTTGAACATGGAAACCGTCTTCACCCATTTAGGGTCAGTCAGTGAAGTCTCTCCGGTTTGCAGCTTGGTGTCAAACTCTTTGTCATCCGGGTATACGGTATTCGCCGCAATTTGATACATCCCGAATTGAATAAAGAAAGGGTCTTTATCCCCGAGGACGATTGGCGTAATACCCGCATCCTTCAGCTTCTGACAGGCTTCGAGGAAGGACGGCCAATCCTTGGGCTGCTCGGTAATCCCTGCCTGCTTGAACAACTCCTGATTATAGTAAACCCCAAGCATATCCATACCCGATGGAATCGCATACTGTTTCCCTTCATACGCCATGTCTTCCTTCGCGCCGGTGCTGATATTGTCCAGGAAGGTCAGGTCAGACAGATCAGCGGTAAAACCTGCTTTCGCCATATCGTTCACAGCAAGCGATGCATTTCTCGGGAACACAAGGAAGATGTCGGGTCCTTGTCCTGCCGCCAGCTTCGTACGTACAGAGGTAATATACTGCTCATCCGGGTATTTTGAAGTTTCCAGCGTTACATTCGGGAATTTTTCCTTAACCAGCTTAGGAAGAATGTCTAATACAAAATCCTGACCGTCCGGTGCCTTAGTCCCTGACATCATTAAAGTAATCGTTACCGGTTTAGCGCTGGAACCGCCTGTATCCGCTGTGTTGCCGTTTGAAGCAGCCGGCTCGTTGTTAGAACTGGAACCGCAGCCGCCAAGAAGTGACGCAGATAAAATCAAAGCGGTGAGACCGGCCCAAAGTGATTTTCTAGCTTTCATAGATTAAGACCCCTCTTTCGTTTCCGTTTATAAAGTGCACTACTGTTTACGCTTTCATTTTACTATCAGAGGAGGTATACTTACTTTGGTCATTTGAGTGCACTATTTTTAGATTGCATTCATTAACGTTTTCAGCGGAAGGAAGAATTGGATTGCGATTCTTTAATATCAAAACCAAACTGTTTCTGGTGCTGCTTGCCGTTTCCCTTATCCCGATTATTGTAATTGCTATTAGCTCCTACCGGAGTTATACCGAACTAGTGAATAAGCAGACCTCCTTAGTGGCAGCGACAACCATTGGAAATGCGGTCGAGAGCATTGAGGGCGTCCTGCAAAATATTGAGCGGATCTCGATCACCTTCCAGCAGCAATCCTCCAGTTCAACGGAGTATAGAACCGTCAGTGACGAATTGAAGCAGCTCCAGGCGACAAATGACTCTTTCGAAATCTATACGATCCGCAACAAGCTGAAGCTGATTTTTCAGAATGTGCTGCTGGGTTACGACTATATCAATGGTGTGTACCTCTTTACGCCGGATGGTAAATTTATCAGTTATGGTTCGGTAAGCGACCTCAAGGCAGATTATAATCCGCTGCAAGACACCTGGTACCAGAAGACGCTGGCTAAACAAGGGGAGCTCTACATCGGGGATAATAAAATAAAGCCTTACTTCATCAATGCCAAACCCTCTATTTCCTTCTCTCGTGCAGTTTACGATATGAACACGGGGGAATTTCTTGGCGTCTTTATGCTGGATTGCAGTCTGGACATTTTCAGCGGATTGAACCGCAATCTGGCAACGAACCTGTCTAACATTTATCTGGTGAATGAGGACGGGACACTCCTCTTTGAAGGGTCCCAGAATCCTGCGGGTTCTACGCTGCCTGCCGAACTGTGGACCAAGGCCCAAAACATGAACGGCGACCAAGCAAAATACTATAATTCCGATGATATAACGGTAATACAAGCCTTCCCCAGCAACGGCTGGAAAGTCATTGCCAATCTTTCGACCTCCAAGCTGTATAAGGAATACGGCATTTCACAGAAGCTGATTATTTATATTTCCGCCACCTGCGGTGTGCTATTCCTGATCCTTTCCATTCTTCTGTCCGTATGGATTACACGGCCTATTATCGAGCTCAGCCGTACCATGCGCAAAAATAAATCGCAAAAATTCATTCCCTCCAAAGCCAAATACAAACGAAACGATGAGATCGGCATTCTGTACACGGAATATGACAAGATGATGCAGGACATCGACCTGTACATCCGGGAGAGCTACCAGAACCGTATCCTGACCCTGGATTCGCAGATGAAGGCACTGGAAGCGCAGATCAATTCACATTTTTTGTACAATACGCTTGAGTCCATTAACAGTATAGCCGAGATTGAAGAAGTGGAAAGCATCGCTATTATGACCAAAGCACTTGGCGATATGTTCCGGTACAGTATCAAGACGGAAAGCGAGCTGGTCCCGGCCTCTGAGGAATTGCAGCATGTGGACAATTATATGGCAATCCAGCAAATCCGGTACGGAGACAAAATCTCTTTTCACAAGACAATTGACGAGCGGGTGCAAAGCAGTAAAATCCTGAAGCTCATTTTGCAACCGCTGGTGGAGAATGCGCTCTATCACGGACTTGAAAATAAAAAAGGTAAAGGCAGCATTACCGTGAACGGCTGTAGAGAAGGACACGATTTGGTGTTTGAAATTATCGACGACGGGATCGGCATGACGACAGCCCAAGTTGCCGAGATTCAAGCCCTGCTGGCCGAACCCCCGGAATTTGGCGGCTTTGGACAAAGAAATAAACGGAGCATCGGGATTAAAAACGTCCATTCGCGGATTGTGCTGTACTACGGTCCCGGATATGGACTTACCTTTGAGAGTCTGGAAGGCTTGGGTACCACAGTGAAAATCACCATCCCGGCAAATTAAAGAAAAGGACGGATCCAAATGCATACTTTTATTGTGATCGACGATGAATACCTCGTTCGAAAAGGGCTAATCAAGAAGATCCAGTCCTTTGAGCAGGAGCTCGTCCTGCTCGGGGAGGCAGAGAACGGAGAGGATGCGCTGGAGCTCATCGAGCAAACTGATCCTGACCTGATTCTGACCGATATGCGGATGCCGGTGATGGATGGCAAATCCTTGCTGCGGGTCATGCAGGAGAGATATCCTCTTAAAAAGATCATTGTCATCAGCGGACATTCCGATTTTGAATACATGCAGGAGGCGATCTCCGCCAGAGTAGTCAGTTATGTACTCAAGCCGTTCAGCCGCGAAGAAATCCATCAAGCGCTGCGCAAAGCCATTGATTCGTTAGCATCGGAACGTGCCGCCAAGCAACAGGCTGCATTATCCAAAAGTGAAAATGAAGCCATGATTCGCCAATTGGATCAGCAAAAACTGCTGCATCTCATCTTGGATGAGCAAACAGGCAAACCTGTTTCTTTTCATTCTGAACAGATGAACCGTTTCGGGGCTGCAAGTTTCTATGTTCTGCTGACCGTATATAGTTCCACGCAGATCAATCCGGATCTATTTGAAGGTGGCGTTCATGAAGATTACATTTCAGTTCCGCACCCTGTGAACGAACATTTGTTATTCGTGGTATTCGCTTCTTATGAGCGGGTTTCCTATAAAGGAATGGACGCTAGCTTCGCGATTCAGTCCGCCGATAGATTTTTCGAGCCGCTTTGTGCCATTCCCTATAATAAAGTATTTGCGGGGCTCAGCGCTGCTAAGTCCAATATGGCCGAACTGTATCAGGCGCAGAAGGAATGCTTAAGCGCAATGAACAGCAAGGGGATCATGGATTATGGCTCCATATTCGTTTACAACGCCGAAGACTGTCCTTCGGAAATGCCTTTATGGAATAAAACCGGGGACTTGATGTTCTATTTGGAAGCCGGACATTCCTCTAAGGTTAGGGAAAGTGTCGTCGATTTCATTACTTTTTATATGCAACTGCCGAGTGCCACACTATTCCAGCTCAAACACCAATGCCAGGAACTGGCTGCGGAAATCAAACAATTACTCGGATTACGTCTTCCGGCTACTACCTATCAAACGACTTCTTCCAGCATGGAGGCTGTACTTAATACATCATTTGACCCGGAGGAAATCCGGCAGTATTTCATGGCTGTGCTGCCAGACTTGGCGGAACTGCTTAAAGACAGCACACCTTATTCTTCACCGAATGTAATCGATAACGTGAAAGTTTATATTCACAGAAACTATTTGCAGGATCTGACCTTGGAGAAGGTTTCCTCTTTATTTTTTATGAACTCCAGTTATTTAAGCTTTTTGTTCAAGGAGAAGACCGGGGAGAATTTCACGGATTTCATCAACAAACTGCGGATTGAACACGCCAAAACTTTGTTAAAAACTACGGATGATAAAGTATATATCATTGCCGGCGCGCTTGGTTTTGACAATGAGAAATATTTCTTCCGTCTGTTTAAAAAGAGCACCGGTCTCACACCGGAAGCTTACCGAAACCAGCCTTGAGCGCATATGTTACCAACCTTTGTTCAGCATACAATGCAGTCGCCGCAAACCCAAAAAAACTTCTGTTCAACGCGTTGTGATAAAACAAGCGGTGAACAGAAGTTTTTTTGCGCTGGGCAGTTGAGGGTGTACTAGTCCCTGCTGCATATATCAACGAATGGTCCCATTCCATATTCATCCGGTCCAAATAACCGCTCAGGTCGATGCCGTAGTATCCTGCCTTGCTCACCCATTCGTGAACGGACTCCGCATCCCCGAAGCACAGCCGCTCAAGCAAATGTTCAGTGATAGAAGTCCTGCTCTCCTCTTCTAATATTTTGCTGGAAATCTCTTTGGTGATTTCAACGATAATGGATTCGCGGGGAAGCTCGAACACTGGCATCCGCAAATTGTCCGCATACGGCTTCAGGTACTGTATCACTTCGGATGTCATCTCGTCATTGGCCAGAAAAATAATGCCGGAGGTATTTTTTTCGGCGGCTTCCTTGAGCAGCTCGACAAGACTGTCCACATCGCACCTTAATCCCAGACCACCAAAAAACAACAGCTCCCCGCAAAAAAGATCTAAGGGGTTAAGGAAAATGCTTTAGATTTTCAGTATTGACCAATGCGGTCAAGAGAATTACAATCAATTTGACCGCATTGGTCAATATCATTGGAATGATCGATGCTTATGGTTAATATAGTGATACCCCTGGAGGTGATACCATTGTTCTCCAAGTTTCTAAATCTAAGTAAGGATAAGCAGGACCGCATCATAAATGCCGCTTTACGAGAATTCGCGCTTAAAGGGTACCAGAATGCCTCCACCAATGAAATCGTGAAGCAGGCGGGAATCTCCAAAGGTCTGCTGTTCCATTATTTTAATAATAAGAAGGACCTGTACTTATTTTTGTTTGATTATTTTATAGAAATGCTAATGGAGGAAATACACGCACACATCGATTGGGATCAGCGTGATATTTTTATCAAGTACAGGAATGTGGCGATCCTTAAATTCGGATTATTTCAGAAATACCCGAATGCCTTTGAATTCATAAAGAGAGTGTATCCTGAGGATTCCAGTGAGGTGAAGCCCGATTTAGAGAACCGGAAAAAAGAATTTTTGAACAAGGGCTATAAAGATTTGTTCGGTGATATTGACCTCACCCCGTTCAAAGAGGGAATCGATATCGAAAAAGCGGTAAACATTATCTATTGGACTATGGAAGGGTTCGCCTACCGATTGCAGGCGCAGACGGCTTCAGTACCTGTGAGTCAAATTCAGCTAGAGGATATCATTGCCGAGCTCGACGTCTACAGTGAGATGCTTAGACATTCTTTTTATCAATAGTTCCGGGAGGTTCTGCCATGAATGTGATTGAAATTAATCATCTGACCAAAACGTACGGTAAGTCCAGAGGCATCACGGATATCAGCTTTAATGTAGAAGAGGGGGAGATATTCGGATTCATCGGGCCAAACGGTGCGGGAAAATCGACTACGATCCGAACCTTGCTGTCCCTGATTTACCCGACTAGCGGCAACGCCAAGATTTTCGGCAAGGATTGCATTGAATTCGCTCCTGACATCAAAAAGGAAATCGGGTATCTGCCTTCGGAAGTCTTTTATTATGACAATATGAAGGTGTTCGATCTCTTGAAGTATTCGGCCAGCTTCTACAAAAAGGACTGTACGAAACGAATCAAGGAATTGGCGGAAATCATGGACCTTGACTTGACGAAGAAAATTGATGATTTGTCGCTCGGCAACAAAAAAAAGGTGGGAATTGTCCAAGGGCTGCTCCACGAGCCCAAGCTGATCATCCTGGATGAGCCTACCAGCGGCCTGGACCCGCTTATGCAGCAGAAATTCTTTGAACTGCTGGAAACGGAGAACCAAAAAGGCGCAACGGTTTTATTTTCATCCCATATTCTCAGTGAAGTTCAAAGGCTCTGCAACCGTGTTGCGATCATCAAAGAAGGGGCTATCGTTACGGTCGAAAAGATCAGCACCTTACAGGAAAATAACTATAAAAAATTCAAAATCCACACGAAAACACCACTCGATAAGGAGTACTTCAATCTGCCGGGCGTCAGTCAATTAGAGGTTAAGGATCATCTGGTTCACTTTCTGTTCCGGGGCAACCTCAATGGGGTGCTCCAAAAAATAGCAGAAACGGACATCACCAATGTATGGATCGAGGAGCCGGATCTGGAGGAGATCTTTATGCACTACTATGTAAAGGAGGATTAGAGCGCTGATGAATATTTTCCTGCACGAACTGAAGGCTTACCGGAAATCCACGATCATCTGGTTACTTTCTTTAATCGCAATCATGGTGCTGTTCATGTCCCTCTTCCCTTCTTTCCACAAAGATGCCGGGGAATTCACGAAGCTGCTTGAAGGCTATCCCGAATCATTAAGAAAAGCAATCGGGCTCGATTTGAACAATCTCTTTACGATTATGGGCTTCTATACGTATTCTTTGACGTTCATCGTTCTGGTCGGAGCCATCCAGGCTATGAATCTGGGCACTTCGATTGTATCTAAAGAAGCCCGGGAGAAAACAGCGGATTTCCTGTTAACCAAGCCGGTTACACGTTCAACGGTTATTACGGCGAAGCTGATGGCAGCATTCGTGTCCTTAGTCATTACCAATATTATTTATGGAGCGGCGGCCTATGGGATGGCTTCACAGGTGAAGGTGGAGGATTATAGCTTGAAGATATTTCTCCTGCTCAGCTTAAGCATCTTGTGGGTTCAGCTACTCTTTCTGGCCATCGGAATCGTGATGTCGGTCATGATCCGCAAGATCAAATCGGTGCTGACGGTTTCACTGGCTACAGTCTTTTCCTTTTACTTTATCGGGATGATCGGAGCAACAACCGGGGATGCCAGCCTGCGTTACCTGTCGCCCTTTAAATATTTTGATCCGTCCGAAATCTTACGACATTCAGGATACGAAATCTCCTATGTAATCACCGGGGCCGTTATTATTGGGATTGCCATCTCAGCCAGCTACTACGTGTATGCCAAAAAAGATATTCATGCGGTGTAAAAGGGGGGATCATTTGTGAATATATTTTGGAGAGAAATGAAATCGTACCGGAAATCTTTAATCTTCTGGAGCATCGGTGTGTTCCTCATGGTAGCCTCCGGCATGGGTAAATACGCGGGGTTATCCGCCTCCGGACAGTCCATGAGCCAGATGATGGCGGACATGCCCAAATCACTGCAGGCGATATTAGGGATTGGAAACCTGGATCTGAATACAGCCAGCGGATATTACGGAATGTTATTCGTCTATTTGTTATTGATGGCTACGGTTCATGCCGCCATGCTGGGGGCGAATATCATCTCTAAGGAAGAGCGGGATAAAACCTCGGAATTTCTATTTGTTAAGCCGGTTTCCAGACATCACATCATCACCTCCAAATTACTGGCAGCCTTGGTCAATATCATTATATTTAATCTGGTTACTTTATGGGCTTCTCTACTTATGGTAGGAAAGTACAGCAAGGGGGAGTCCGTTGCAGGGGATATCACCATGACCATGCTTGCCATGTTGATTCTACAGCTCCTGTTCATGTCCATCGGAACGGCAACTGCAGCCGTGCAAAAAAAATCCAAGGCCGCCGCATCCCTTGCCACAGGAATTCTTTTACTCACCTTTGTATTATCGATTGCGATCGACTTGAACGACAGGCTTGCAAGCCTGAAATACATCACACCGTTTAAGTATTTTGAAGCCAAAAATGTGATGTATGGCGGAGGATTGGATGTCGTCTTCGTGCTTCTGTCGGCAGCGCTCATTGTGGTGCTTGTCGCTGTGACTTATGTCTTTTTCAATAAAAGGGATTTGTAGAAGTGCAGCGTGAGCCATTTCACGGCACACGAATAAGCGGAGGCCGCCTGGGCCTCCGCTCTGTGTACATCCTATCCGATTGCTGGCTTTTCATACACTTTGCTGAACTTAATCCACCTTCGCACCATAGGAACGCAGGAACACAACGGCTTGCTCCCTGTCCATCCGCACTCCTTTTACCATCAGTGCTTTCATATCCACACCTTCCAGCTTGGCTCCCCGCAGATCAGCCCCGGTCAGGATGGCTTTACCCAGCATGGCTCTTGTCAGATCACAGTCTCTCAGGTCAGCCTTGGCCAAATCACTCTCCGATAGATCCGCTTCAAAAAAACGGATGCCCCGCAAATCCTGCTTGCCAAGCTTGGTATACCTCAGATTGGTGTAGGACCAGTCTCCCCCGCTTAGTGTAATGCCATCCATCTGAGCGCCCGCGAAATCAGAACCGGTCATTTTGCAGGAGATGAACTTGCTTACAAAGAGATTCGCACCGCTGAATTTACAATTTTCGAACGCAGATTCGGTGTGGATCGAAGCATTCAGGGCTGCGCCTTTAAAATCACATTCGATAAAACGGCAATGGGTGGTATCGATCTCTTCCAATGAGGTGTTCATGAAGGTGCAGTTAGTAAATGTGCAGCGGATCAGCTCACCATAACGTAAATCATGCCCGTCAAAACGGACATCCACAAATTCCCGGTCGTTGTACTGGTACATGTCTTTCCTCCGATAACAGTAAGCTATACAATGTGCATAAAAACGCCATTTCACTAATTTTATCATATCTGTGTCAAGTGTTTTTCCCATAAGCTGTAATTTCAATGAAATATATTTTTAGCGGGTATGCAGCATAACCCCACTCGTTAATCGGACAGGTTCTCTCCCTGTGATCGCTTATATTGCCGGTTCGCCTTGAAGGCGAAGATCAGATACAGCATAATCACCAGGGGCAGGAGCCATGCACTCAATCCCCGAAGAAGTGCAAACGGCGTTTCGAACAGAAAGGCCCGCCAAAACCCAACTCCAGTCTTCTCCCATAACCCAGGGGTCAAATAGAGGGCTTCGGGATCGAGCAGAGCCGCCGGCTTGAGAGTACCTGTTGACATCAGCGCTACAATAATCGGGAAAAAAGACAAGGAAATCGAGAACCACATCTCTGACAAACGTTTATACCGCCCGGCTTTGGAATCGGCATCCGAAAAAATATCCTCGCTCCCCTGATCATTCACCATCTTAAAATACTGATATCCCGAACTTTTCGAACCCTGGATGTGCTTCCAGCCGCTGTCTTCGAAGAGGGCACGATAATCCTCGAAATCCTCTTTCTTGACAAAAGCACGGTAATCAATCTTTATTCGGCCAACCTCCGGTACGGCTTCGTGAAATTCGTAGCTGAACAAAGATTTTCTGACAAATCGCCAGCCCCGCCCAGCCATATCATTCAGCCATTTCTCTTCATGTTCTAAATTCGTAAAACACTTACATTTCCGCATGAGGTTCCCTCCCGTCTGAGTTCCAAATTCTTCGCGTGATCTCCATCATGTGATTCATCCGTTCATAGTCCCGGAACATGACCGCCCGCCCTTCTTCTGTAATCACATAGACCTTACGCCGGTTATCTACCGTGCCGACAGGTTCAATGAACCTAAGCTTAATCAAATTCTCAATTGCACCATATAGCGTGCCCGCAGCCATTCTTACCTGTCCTCCACTAAGCTCTTCAACCTTTTGCAGGATCAAATACCCGTGCGCCGGCTCATGCAGGGCGAGCAGGATATAATAGACCGTTTCCGTAAGCGGCAGATATTTGTCTCTCCCCATATCTCTTCTCCTTTGGATATCAAACTGTACATGCGGCAAGATATTGTATAGTTCAACTGTATAGTCATACTATATACATTCTAACTGTATATTGC
>NZ_LVWH01000195.1:0-39535 GCF_001909045.1 Paenibacillus sp. P3E
ATCGGTACCTAATCGCATGAGGCTCTTGTCAATCTCACTCATGATCGCTTTTCGGGAGAGTCCTGCACCATTAGGACCTTCATGCATTCGGAAATGCACCTTCGTCGCAAGGACAATTTCATCACGGTTCGCATATTGTTTTAGAGCCCGGCCTACAAACTCCTCACTTGTACCATCTGCATAAACATTCGCCGTATCAAAAAAATTAATCCCAAGCTCTAAGGCTTTTTTTATGACTGTCCGTGTATGCTCTCCATCAAGCACCCATGGGTGCTGCCCCCGCCCTGCGTCTCCAAATCCCATACAACCAAGGCAAATCCTTGAACATCCATACCGGTATTTCCAAGCTTTACATATTGCATCAAAGAATATCAGAAATATAAATATCCGCTTTGCTGAGAAGCTCATTTTATTTGATCATTCAGCTCAACTCATATTTAGTATTTGAAATAACTACTTCTTCATCGTCCAGTATTAATTCACCAATCCCATTCGCTTTAATGATTCCGGAGATTGGATTTTTGACACTGTCAATCATTGTAGTTGTTGTCACATTAATAGAGGAATATTCAAAGGCCAAATCCGTATTGATTATGCTCCCATCTTCAATTACCACGTTCTCCATGTAACACATTCCCTGATTACTCTCAATAGTGCAGTTAATAAACGTAATGTTTTTGGAATTCCAGCCTAAATATTCTCCGGTGATCAACGAATCATATACCGTGACATTTTCACAGTTCCAAAATGCATCTTTTGAGAGTAGCCGCGAATTACGGATTTCTATGTTTTTCGCACCATCAAAAGCATAGTTTCCTGTCAAAGTTAAATCATCCACTCTGATATTTTCGCTGTTCATCCCAAAATAATCTCCTCTTGCAGTTACATGTAACAATTCAATATCCTTGCAGTTCCATAGCGTCTCCTCTGCATTAGGCATATCCACATGATTCAGACGGATATCACTTGCCCTGCGAAATGTCTTGGGTGCTTCAATGACACTGTCATTCATATCAATATGATGACTGTACCAGATTCCTGAGCGTGCCATTTCCTGAAGAGTTGTTCTCTTTAAGCTAATGTTCTGACAATACCATAGCGGATACTTCCATTTAAAAAAACTGTTGTGGATAGTAATATCTGCACTTTCCTTCAGCGGTGATTCACCTTCCGCAAAAGTAGAGTTTTTAATCAAAAGATTTTTGCTCTTAAATAGTGCGCGTTCTCCTGTTAGCTTTTGTTGATCAATAGTTTGCATGGCTAATCCCCCTGTCTCAGATCAGCTTACAACTTAAAGTTAACTTGAAGTCAAATATTTTCGGGCACGAATAGATCGATAATTATTGATCCCTACTTGCGGTAAAGTCCACTTGAAGGTATACACTAGATGATGTTGCAGCTAATACTTGAATGGAGGATGGTAACAATGGCAGAGAAACAAACTGCAGGAAGAGACCTACTGGGAGAATTTGCACCCAAATTTGCTGAACTGAACGATGATGTGTTGTTTGGTGAGGTTTGGTCAAGAGAGACAGAACTTTCTTCCCGCGATCGCAGCATGATTACAGTAGCAGCTCTAATCTCAGGAGGAAACTTTGAACAGTTAACTCCACATCTTCATAAAGCGAAAGCAAATGGAATCACCCAAGAAGAAATTGTAGAGATCATTACACACCTTTCGTTCTATGCCGGTTGGCCCAAAGCTTGGTCCGCTTTTAATATCGCAAAGGAAATCTATAAAGAATAAAAATAGAGATGATGTCCTTGATGTCAAATGAACAATTATAGAGCAGTACCATTTTTCCATTAGGAAAAAAAGTTGAAGCTAATTTTAAAGGCGATCGGAAACGTGACCTTTGCCCCCGGCGCCCGTAATAACTGGCATTCACATAAAGTTGGGCGGGTTTTATTAGTTACAGGTGGTGAGGGTTGGTATCAGGAAAAAGGAAAACCTGCAAAGTTGCTTAAAACTGGTGACGGCGAAACCGAATGGTTGGAGCCTGTCGATGACGCTTGGTATGGTAGTTTATAAACATTATTTATCACAAAATAAAAGTCCCGATATAGGAAATTCCTAATCGGGACTTTTATTGTGCATTATATTGAATGTATTAATGGATTATCATCTTTCATGATCCACTTTTATCATCATTTGTGGTCGTTTTTGCAGCTTTGGTGATCCCTCACAACAATCTAAGAATATCTCCTAAACCCCTATCCTTACCCGCACCGGCTATATCCGCAATTGCTGCAGGTCTTGCAGCCTTCAATGTTAATCAGCGAGGCGCTGCCGCAGGATGGGCAGAGGTCGCGGGAGGCGGTGGCGTGGCTATGTGTACCGTGGCCGCCGTGACCGTCATCCGTGGAGGCTGCCGCTGGCAAGCTTGAGTTCAATTCTGCATTCCAAGTTTCATTGAAATCAAGCTCCAGAGTAGCCGCGATTGGAGCAGGCGCATCGTCTTCATGGGCGTTGTTCTGCACATGGGTTTCCAGGGCTTTGGCTACTGCGTCTGCGATGGACTCGACACGGTTCGCGCCAAAGCCGATGGCGCCGGAGCCGCCGATGCCCTTGAGATGCTTGATGAGCAGCTCAACCTTCTCGCCATGGTCGCCATAGCGGAGGAACAGCGAGCAGACACGGCCCAGCGCTTCGGCCATGGCGAAGACGTCGGAGCCGGCCTTGCCGACATTCAGGAAGATTTCGGCCGGAATGCCATCCAGGTCGTTAATGGTGATATACGCCATACCGAATGGCGTGTTGATCTTATAGGTAGCGCCGCGCAGGACCTGCGGGCGTTTTTTGTATTGCTTGTCTCCGCTGTCTGCGGTGCTGGCTTGCGGTGCAGGAGCTGCCGCTACAACTGCGCTGGCTGTTACAACCGGTGCAGCAGGTTCAGCGGCCGGAGTTTCCTTCTTGTCTTCCTTCTTCGACGTTTCCAGAATCTGTACGTCACGGCTGCCGTCACGGTAGATCGTTACGCCTTTGCAACCCAGATCGAAAGCCATTTCGTACAATTCTGCCGTTTCCTCAACGGTGAAATCGGACGGGCAGTTCGCCGTCTTGGAGATCGAACTGTCCACCCAGCGCTGGATCGCCGCCTGTGCGCGGATATGATCCTTCGCTGACAGATCCATCGAAGTTACGAAGTAGTCAGGAAGCTCTTCACCCGGATGGGCTTCCAGCCATTCCTGGGCAATCGGCACGAACTGCTCGTCGTAGCCGAGACGGCTCTGACGGAAATATTTGAAGGCGAAATACGGCTCAATGCCGGTCGATGTGCCTACCATCGTACCCGTGCTGCCTGTAGGTGCCTGGGTGATCACGGTAACATTGCGCATGCCGTGCTTGCGGATGGATTCACCGACTTCAGGATAGGTTTCGGTGATGTTTTTCATGAATCCGCTGAGCAGATATTTCTCAGTGTCAAAGGCCTGGAACGAACCCTTCTCGCCGGCAATTCCGGACGAGGCCAGGTAAGCTTCGCGTGCCATGAAACCGTAGAGCTTGTCCAGGAACTCCAGGGATTCCGGGCTGCCATAACGGATGTTCAGCTTGATCATCAGCTCGGCCAGACCCATGGTGCCCAGACCTACACGGCGTTCCAGCTTCTGGTTCGCTTCATTTTCCGGGAAGTGATAAGGAGTCTTGTCGATAACATTGTCCAGAAAACGGACAGAATAACGGGTGGTTGTCGCCAGATCGGCCCAATCCACATCATGATTCTCCGCGTCGTAGAACTTGGAGAGGTTAATGGCGGACAGATTGCATACGCCCCAGCCCGGCAGACCCTGCTCGCCGCATGGATTGGTGCAGATGATCGGGTTGAAATACCAGCTGTTGGACATCTGGTTGTAGTACTCCATGAATACAACACCCGGCTCCGCCGATTTCCATGCCGATTCAATAATGGTATGCCATACCTCACGCGCCTTGACTGTGCGGTAAGGAATCACGGCCCGGCCGTCGGCCTTCCATTTATCCAGATCGCCGTCCCAAATGGTATCGTAATCCGGATCTGTCGTATCCGGGAATACCAGCTCCCAGTCCAGATCTTCCTTCACTGCCTTCATAAAAGCGTTGCTCACGCATACCGACAGGTTGGCGTTCGTCACCTGACCCATCGTCTGCTTCACGGTAATGAAATCAACCACATCGGGGTGCCAGTCATTGATCATCAGCATCAGCGCGCCGCGGCGGCTTCCGCCTTGTTCAATTAGTCCAGTGGTGTAGCTGAACAATCCACCCCAGGATACGGAGCCGCTAGACGAGCCATTTACACCTCTTACGATAGCGCGGCGCGGGCGAAGCGAGGACAGGTTAATGCCTACGCCGCCGCCGCGGGCCATGATCTCAGTCATTTCAGACAGCGTCTGCATAATGCCCCCACGGCTGTCTTTTGGCGAAGGAACGACATAACAGTTGAACAGGGTCAGTTCTTCACTTGCCCCGGCACCTGCTGCAATGCGTCCGCCCGGAACAAGCTTCCAGTCATCCAGAATAGACCGGAATTTGCCGGTCCATTCTTCCTGAAGCTCAGGGGTTTCCTCTACTGAAGCCATGGCGGATGCGAGCCGGTCCCACATTTCCTCCGGGGTCTTTTCTATGTTAAGTGTAAGCTTCTCCACATCTGACTGTACAAGCTCGCCACTGCGCGTTTTTACGGTTACCGTACGGCCGCTCCGTTCAACAATTTCCCCGACTTCCTTGGTAGGGAACTTCGGATCGTCTTTCGTCAGCACGAGCACAACATCGCCTACCTTGGCATTGTTGTTGTCTGCATCCTTCCAGGCATAACGGTCCAAAAATATTTTTTCGCTCAGACCTTCAAGACGCTGTTTGCGTTCCACTGTACTCAATAGAAAAACCTCCCGGATATTGTGATATGTAAAACTCTCCAAGTGGAAACGGCTTCGCCGTCCGTTTAAGGGACGGAATCCGTTTCAGCGTGAAATATAAGGATGATTTATAGCGTGAAACATATAAATCCTTATATTTCAAGAAATATAAGGATCGGCCGGCCTCACGGAGCGGTATAACCCTCATATTCCAACCGGAACTCGGCGGATTGTGACTGCATCCGGCTTGGACGCAGAAAGATCCTCTTGTCAATAAAAAATAACCGAAAATTGCCCGGTGTAATCAAAATTTCAAGCATTTGTAACAATATATTGTGTCAGTCAGCTTTTAAACTATACCACATATTGTGTGGAAGGTCTTTTTCGAAAATAGGAGCCTCTCAGCGAAATTTCGGCAAAAGATGGCACATTTACTCCCTCTTGCTCGCTATTTTACAACATCGGACCGAAAATAGCAGGTTATGAAACCTTTCTTTTAAGAGCATACTACTGCTACACATTCCGATATGAACCAAGCGCCGGAGGAGGCTGCAACATGACGCAATTATTCCGTAATCCATTACCGGAAGAGGACCCGACCAACGATAGCGTGCTGCCTGTACCTCTGTCATTCGAGCGAAAATGGCTGGATGAATTAGAGTCAAGTCTGGAGAAGGGCGGCCCTTGGGGCAATTGGAGACTATCCCGGTTGGCCATTCAAGGTGAGAAATCCGGGCTCGTAACCAGCTTTGATGAGCTGCAGTGTATGAAGCATTTGTCCGGGCTCTCCCCGCTCCCCCACCAGCTCGATACCGCTCACAAGGTACTATTCCAAATGTCCGGGCGCGCCATCCTCGCCGATGAGGTAGGGCTTGGCAAGACGATTGAAGCCGGACTCGTGCTGAAGGAATATCTGGTACGGGGGCTTGTGACAAGGGTCCTCATTCTCGTTCCTGCATCACTGGTGCTTCAATGGGTACGCGAGCTGAACACCAAATTCGGCATTTCTGCAGTAGCCCAGAAGAAAGCCTACTCCTGGGATAACTCTATTGTAGTCGCCTCCATGGATACCGCTAAGCGGGATCCGCATAAGGAAATACTGCTGAATCATGAATACGACATGCTGATTATTGACGAAGCCCATAAACTCAAGAACAAGAAATCAACTAATTATCTGTTCGTCCAGCAGCTACGCAAAAAATATTGTCTCCTGCTCACCGCCACGCCGGTTCAGAATGATCTGGGTGAGCTGTTCAATCTAATCACGCTGCTGAAGCCGGGTCAGCTCGGAAATCAGGGGGACTTCGCCACTAATTTCGTGGTAGACAAGCGCCAGCCGAAGAATGAGGTTCAGCTGCGGGGCGAGCTATCCAAGGTCATGATCCGCAACCGCCGCGGCGAAGGTCCGGTCAACTTCACAAAGCGCAAAGTGCGCAATATTCCGCTCACGCTCTCACCAGAGGAGAAAGTATTATATGACGGGGTTACCGCCTTTGTCAAAGACCAGTATCAGGAAGCGGGCGGCAATCTCAGCAGCATGCTCTCCCTGGTCACGCTTCAGCGGGAGGTGTGCAGCAGCCGTGATGCCGTATTTATCACCCTGGTCAACCTGATCAAAAAGCTTCCGGCCGACTCGCCAAAACGCGAGCGGATGATGGAGCTGCTCCAGACCCTCCGGACGGTCAAGACGAACACAAAAGCTGAGAAAACCATGGAGCTGATCCGGGGGATGAACGAAAAGGTAATTGTCTTCACCGAATATCGGGCTACTCAGGAGTACCTGCTCCAGTACTTCCGCGATCACGGTCTCCAGTGCGTAACCTACTCCGGCGGCATGAACCGGGGCAAAAAAGACTGGATGATGGATCTCTTCCGCGGCCGCGCCCAGGTGATGATTGCCACCGAAGCCGGAGGCGAAGGCATCAACCTGCAATTCTGCCACCATATGATCAATTTTGATCTGCCCTGGAATCCGATGCGGGTGGAGCAGCGGATTGGCCGTGTACACCGGCTGGGACAGGAGAATGATGTGGTGATCTACAATCTTTCGACGGAAGGCACCATTGAGGAGCATATCCTTCATCTGCTGCATGAGAAGATCAATATGTTTGAGATGGTCATCGGCGGACTGGATGTTATTCTGGAACGTTTTGAGAAGAAGGAATCTTTGGAGAAAAGCCTGTACAAGATCATGCTCGAAGCCCGCAGCGACGAGGAGCTGCGCAGTGGACTGGACCATATCGGCGAATCGCTGAGCGAGCTGACACACGGAGTACGGGACGAAAGCGAGGCTGGAGCATGACACTTACGCCACAGGAAGTGCGAAAGCAAGTCATGGATTATCTGGAGGCCACAGAGTGCTCGATTATCGAAGTGTCGCCACTGCATGTGACGGTGAAGCTCTCGCCGCGCGCGGACCGGATGCTCACAGACCGGCCTTATTATTGGGGGTTTGTCGAGCGGACGGGCACCCCGCCGGAAACGCTGTCGTTCACCTTCGTCTTCGATCCGGAGAAATACGATCATTTGGCGGCAGCCGCTCAGGCGGCCCCGACCTCCAGACAGCCGCGCGGAGCGGGGGACCGCACCGCCGCGGCTGGACTGCCGGCCGGAGCTGGCGCGGCCGGGATGGAAGCCGGGGCGGACACCGGCGGCACCACTACCGGCGGGCCTCTAGCCGGGACGGCACCACCGGAGGGCTCGGCTGATCCGCAGGACAGCATCCTTGCCCGCTTCTTCGGGTTCGTTCCGCCACTCCCCCGGATCGGTCCCGGCATGATCAGACGCGAGGACGTCACCTACGGCAGCAAGCGGCTGGGGCAGATCTGGTCAGCCGCCCGGGAGGAAGGCAAATGCCTGCAGCTCTTCGAGGATCCGGGAAGCAGACAGCGGATGACCTTATTCTCGGCAGCCTATGAGCCTTGGCTCGCCGTCTGCTACAAAGTGGAAATGAGCTGTGACCTGAAGCGGGAGGAGCTGCATTTCATCGGCGTCTCGCTCACCTCTGGCCTGATTGTCCCGGACTTCGAAGCGAAGCTGGGGTCACGTGAATTGACGCCGCGCTTGCCCGAAAATATTCACATAGAGCCCTCCGGGCTGAGCCTTGCTGCCGGAGCCGACAAGCTGGAGGGCTATCTTACTTCCAAGCTGGCTCTGCTGGACTACACCTGGGCCGAGGAAGCGCGTGAACGGCTGCGGCTGGAGCTGAGCATTGTAGATATCTATTATGAGGAGCTGCTTAAGGAGCAGGATGAGGAGAAACGGCTGGCGATCCTTGAGCAGTACAACCGCCGCCGCAAGGAGACAGCCTGGCAGTATGAGCCGCAGATTGCAGTTTCTGCCGTCACCTACGGCTTGTTCCATCTGCGGAGCACATAAGATGCGACCCGGCTCGCTAAAAGCAGGCAAAAAAACAGCGGAATTCCTGCACCGCCGCGGACAGCAAGCAACAGCCTTTTCAGAGCTTGTCCTCTACAATACAATCAGTACTTCCGACAAGTGGAAACGGCTTCGCCATCTTTTTATGGATGGTATTCGATTCAGCGAGAAATAGAAGGATGATTTATAGCGTGAAACATATTAATCCTTATATTTTAAGAAAGGTGAACGCCAAATGAAGATAAAAACTAGGCAGAAGGACGCTCTCGGATACCGTGCACGCCTCCTTCTCTGCCTGTGTCTGGGTCTGATGCTGTTCTCAGCCTCTGCATTCCCTGCGGAGCTGTCAGCCACAGGGACCCGGGTGACCGTCACACAAGCGGTCTCCAAAGCCTATCTGCCTTTACTTGAGATGACACCCGTTGCCTCACCGGAATCCTTGCAGGATTTCGCCAGTCAAACGATTAGCAAGCTGTCGGCCAATCCTCCCTTCACGGGCTGGAAACATGCCAGCACCGAGTATTTCCCCCTCGGTCCTGGAACCCATAGCTGGCTGGTTAATGTGATGAACGGAGAGCAACGGATCGGCTATTTGATTATCACCGCTGCAGAACAAGGCGGTTATGTGCTTAGTGAGTATGGAGCCGGCAGCTACGGCCTCCCCTACAGCATGCAGGATCTGCGCCAGTTTCTGGTGCAGCAGGAACTTATCCCCTCCCATTTTTCCGGAAAGCTTGAACTTGACGCGCTCTATGCTCCAATGCTGCCCGTATGGAAATTAACGATCGACAGCAAGACATTCTATATTAATGCATCCCTATTACAGGTTCTGCCTTGGAGTCCCAGCCAAGCGGATGATGTTCTGCATGGCAAATCTGCCGGAAGCGGCACCCTATCCAGCCTGGATACAGCTTTTTCTCCCCTTCCCGTCTACCTGACGGAGGGGCAGGATGATCCCTATGCCGATTTGATCTGGCTGTCGGCACCGCCACTGGCCAATCTCAGCACCGACAAACTCGCCCTGACGCTAGCCTCAGGCGGCAGTTTGGCCTTCCAATCCCGAGGCCGAAATGATGCATTGGGGGCTCCCTTTATGATTACCGGTTTTCAGAGCTGGCGGACAGCTGACTCTGGCATCGGCACGGCTAGCGCTAGCTCCAGCATCCTGTACGCCGCTTCCGGACCGGAAGGCAGACGGTATCTTCCCTTCGGGGCGCTTCAGCATAGCGGTACCTTGCACAAGCTTCCTTCTTCTGGCAATGCCGCACTAGGCTTCACTTCTGGAGCAGTATCGGCAGGTTCTGGCCCTAAATGAGGTAATGCTAACATGTCCATATGTACACACAAAGAACCTTCCCGATGCCAGAAGTAGAGGCATGGGAAGGTTCTTTACTTAAGATGGGCTGTATAAGGCTGAACCGTGTATGCCTACGGTGAACCTTCTAGGCTTGACGCGTTACAGCGAAGCGAGTCAGTACTGCTCTATTTCTTACTGTTTCGCGCCCAATTGCTGCGCCATATGGACCAGCCTAGCGGGAGCATGCCGAACCATTTTTCCGACCAGGGCTGCTTTTCAGCCTTTCTCCGTTCCCTGCTGGCCTTCGGGTCTTCCATATAGACGACTACCTTCTCCGTGATGTACTTCACCAGATCATCTCCCCCGGAAGCCATACGGATCACCTCCTGTTTCCCTGATTCAGAAGTCCCATTACGCTTGCTTCAAGCATCATATTTCTAGTCTGCTCCAAAATCCCTTATGCTAAACCTTTGCACTTTGTTCCGTATAGCTTGGACAGCTATGGCACAATCTAACAAAGAATCCATCCAATTGACCCGCCCAGACAAGGAGGTTATTCACTTGAGGAGCTCGTATCACTTGAAAATACTGCTGAGAGCAAGCCCCTGCCTGAGACTGACAAGGCCTTTATGGTTGCTACTCGCAGTTGCAGGACTGCTGCTCTCGTTATTGTCAGGAACGGCTGCGGGAGCACAACCGCTTCCTGTATCTCCAAAAGCAGACGGGAAGCCGGAACGCCAACAAATACTCGGCCATGATCAGCGGATCATTCTGATTGATGCGGGACATGGGGGCATTGACGGCGGCACCTCGCATGGCAGCATTCTGGAAAAAGATATTACGCTGGCGATATCCCGCCGCCTGTTTCTGCTGCTGCGCAGTGACGGTTTTGACGTCATTCTGAACCGGACCGGGGATTACGCTCCCAGTGATGATAACCGCTGGCTGCGCAGCTCCTCCCGTCATTTGCGTGATCTGGCACAGCGCAAGGAGCTGGCCGAGACCCTGCCTGCGAACCTGGTGGTCAGCATTCATATCAACTGGGCGCCTTCTCCGGCGAAACATGGGCCATTGGTGCTGTACCGCCAGGAGGGCCGCAGCTTCCTGCTCGCCAGGTCTATTCAAGATCAGCTGAACCAGCTCTACGATGTAAATGAATCACCCAGACCCGGCAAACCCTTTTATCTGCTCAACAAAATAACCGCCACAACGGTTATCGTTGAGGCGGGATTCATTAGCAGTGCAGCAGACCGGGACAAACTGTGTACCCCGAAAGGCCAGGAGGAAATTGCCGAAGCCATCGCGGGCGGCATCGCTGCCTACCTTATGGAAGTGTGAGTCTGGAATTCCATTTCCACTGGTCCTTGACCAGATCCGAAATGCCTACAAATTCAACACTGTCTTTCAATTCTGCAATACCGCTGCGGATGCCTGCGGCGGTCTCTTTTCCCTGAACGCCGACATGTCCGATCGTCACACAATATGTTTGACTCTTCGCCCTTTCCTGCACTAGCCGCATTTGCTTCACCACATGGCCTGAGGTATGGACATCATCCAGAAAAATGTGATTCTCCACCGGAGGAAGTCCCATCTCCCTAGCCATCCTTCCGGCAATCGAGCGGTAGTTGGTATGACTATCGACAAAGAACAAGCCACGCTCCTTGCATACGCTCAGAATAATGCCCATGACCCGCTCATCCCCGGTCACTTTGGAACCCATGTGATTGTTGATCCCGATGGCGAACGGAATATTATCCAGTGCAGCCTCCACCCGCTGGCGTACCTCTGTATCGCTCATCCGTGTCAGGACGGCTCCAGGCCCCAGCCATTCCGGTCTGCCTTTATTCGGCTCCATGGGCAAATGCACCAGCACATCCAGGCCCTGCTCATGTGCACGCCTTGCATCCTTCTCCGAAGTCGGGAGGAATGGCATGACCGCCACCGTGAATTTCACAGGCAACGCGAACATCTCATCCGTCCCCCGCATCCCGTTGCCAAAATCATCAATGATCATGGCTACACGGCTGTGATCCGAAATGTTCTCCGCTGGCTGTACACGTGTGCTTCGGCCGCCACTGGGCGGAACGGGCTCCGCCAGCAGTACGCCAGGATGTTTCTGCATTCCGCCAGGGTCTTGTGCAATCTCCTTCCCTTGAGCGGGTGGTACAGCAATGCACAGTGTGGTTAGTATAACTACTAACGCAATAAGACACATCATGGTGCGTTTAACCAAACGATAGCCCTTATTCATAAGGAATCCTCCTTCGAGTTCTACAACCATAGTTCTCATTGTTTGGAACCCAAAGGATAAATATGTACAGGACGGCTACGTAATTATTAACAATCGCCCTCCAAGACCTGCTGTCCCCGCCGATCTGCGGCAAGAATAGCATCCAGCACCTGCTGTGGAGTCACAGTAAAAGGCATATTCCCCATCGGATTGTCTTCTGCACAGCTCGCTTCAGCAGCGGTCATAAGGCGCTCCTCCGGAGTGCCGGACAACCCCAGTTGACTTAAGGTGAACGGCAGGCCAGCCATCCGGCAAAATGAGATTACCTCTACGATCTCCTCTTGCGGTGCCTGCTCAAGCATCAGCTGCACAAGTGTCGTGAACGCGACCTTCTCCCCATGAAGCACATGCCGGCATTCCTCCAGCACCGTAAGCCCATTATGGATGGCGTGAGCTGCAGCTAATCCGCCACTCTCAAAACCAATGCCGCTGAGATAAATGTTGGCTTCGACAATGCGCCCAACCGCATCAGAGCCGATACCTTCCCGGCAATCCCGCAGCGCCTCGGCTCCATAGGCAAGCAGAGTGTCACGGCAAGCACCGGCCAGAGCGAAGGCGGCAATGGAGCCGGTTCCTCCGGCCTCAGTAACCGCACCCGAGCGGCGGCAGGCTCTAGCCTCATAATAGGTTGATAAGGCATCGCCCATTCCGGCAGCGAGCAGTCTGGCCGGAGCCTTGGCGATGATATCCACATCGGCAACCACCACATCCGGACTGCGCCGCAAGTGCAGGTAACGGTCCAATTGGCCATCCTCCGTGTATAGCACGGACAGGGCGCTGCAGGGTGCGTCGGTGGAAGCCACCGTTGGCACGAGGACTACAGGCACCCCCGCGAAGTGGCTGACCGCTTTTGCCGTATCCAGAGTTTTCCCGCCACCGATACCGACAATCACACCAATGCCCGCATCAAGTCCGCCAATGAGTAGTTCTACTTGCTCCATCGAACACTCCCCCCGGAATTCATGCTGAACCACACGGAGAGCCGCACGCTCAAAGCTATCAGCAACCTCTTGCCCATATACAGAGAGGATATAGGGATCTACGATCGCATAGGCTCCTTTCGCTCCGAGCTGTGCGCAATAGCGTCCAAGCTGCGAGAGCTCGCCTTTCCCCTGAATATATTTTGACGGAGAGCAAATCATTTGTGTCATCTGTAACTCCTCCCAAATGCATAGTCTTACGAATTTCTTTCATTCTAAGCAGACTGTCCGGATCCGGCAATGAAAAAAGCCCCAACCTATGGGCTGGAGCCTACTGCCTATTATCGGATTGTCCGGCGCACAGGCATTTTCTTCCGATCTCCGGTCAGCTCACATTCCTGCGGCCCAAGAAAGTTCTGGTCTATTTTGCTGTCAATCAGATCTACAATTTGTTGCAAGGATGCGATCTGATCCAGTATTTTTTGCTTATGGTTTAATATCATCTCATGCAGTTCCGGATATTCAGACAAATTGGAATCCAGTGACAGGTCCAGGTAAGGGCGCATATCATCCAGTGACATCCCTGTTTTTTTGAGGCAGGTGATCAGCTTCATGGTCTCAATATCGTGGCCGCTGTAGATACGGTGGCTGTTTTCCTTACGCTGCGCCCGGGGCAGCAACCCAATCTTCTCATAATACCGTATCGTATCCTCTGTAATCCCCGTAATCTCCGAGGTTTGTTTAATGGAATAACCATGCAGCATATCAACACCGGTGTTCACACCAGCTTCGCTCATAGGATCACCTTCCGCGATTATTTTGAACTGTGTCTATTCATTGTATAACCTGGAGTCAGCTCCAAGTCAATCTTGAGTTTGTTTAAAAATCCTCTGCTTGACTTGGAGTCGGCTCCAAGTTATACACTGAGCGCATTAACCGCCAGGCCTTCAGCTTATTTCAGCAGCCTGCGACTCACTCCAAAGGAGAAATGACAAATGACTACAGGACAACAGTACCGCGGAACAGCGCTGATTACAGGTGCGAACAACGGCATAGGACTTGAATTGACCCGCAAAATGCTGGCAGAAGGCTGGCAGATTATTGCCTTGATCCGTTCTGGCTTTCCTATTGAAGATCCATTCTTCACCGGGGCCGCGAAAAGCGGGCAGCTACGGATCTACAAAGCCGACCTTAGTGACTTCACCACACTGAGACGTGCCTTGAATGAGATTAAAAGTAAAGAACAGAGGATCGATCTGCTGTTCAACAATGCGGGCGGCAGCTTCCATGAACTGAGCAACTCTAAGCAAGGACGTGAAATGCATTTCGATCTCCAGACCGTCGCGCCGTATTTGATTACCATGGAGCTCAAAGCGCTTCTCCAGAAAGGACAATTAAAAACCGTAGTCAACACCTCGTCCAATGCATTTATGACCATGAAGCGATTTAACCCGGACTCGCTGGAGCATCCCACTGAATTTAAAAAGCTTTTCGGTCCGTATGCAGCCTCCAAGCTGGCCCTCTCGCTCTGGACCCATGAGCTTGCCCCTCAGCTGGCTGCGGAAGGCATCCTGATCCGCAGCGCCGATCCGGGAGGTAATAATACCATCAGAAGCGGCAAAAACTCAGGATTGCCCTTCTGGCTGAAGCCGATCATCAAGCTCTTCTTCCCTCACCCGAGCCATGGTGCCGGACTACTGTACAATGCAGCCTTAGGCCAGCACAGCAAGCAGCCCGGTGTTTTTCTGATGAAGGATCGGATCACCGAGCTGAAGTTCCCTGACCACAGCGCTGCTGTCCTTGCGAAGGTGCGGGCCATTTATGAGCAGGAATTCCTAAAAGACGGCGAATAACGGCCAAACGCGCGCAGCAGCAGCACATTCTCAATCACGATATGCGTTTTCCACCAGTTTTCGCTGATGGCGAACTCCCGCTCAAAGGCGTCCCAGTTCCAGGTCAAATTCCAGACGCCTTCCTCATTTCTTGTCTGAAGAAGATAGTCCAGCTCCTTATGAAGAAGAGCAGCATTGTCTGCATAACCCGGGCTTTCCGGTGATTGGATAAATACCGAGGGTCTGCAGCTGTAGCCGCTCCACTCCCCGGCTTCCCGCTTAATTAATGCTGTAATTTGCTCCACAGCAGCTGCCTGAAGCCGGGCATAGGGCAATTGTTCCTGCAACCCCGCCTCCGAGATGCACTCGATGAGAGTAACGATACATTTAAGCGGATGCATCTCAATCCCAGGGTCTGTGAGGAAAAACACACTCAATTCTCTGGCAATCTCCATCCCTCGTGGATAGAGTCTGCTGCTTCTATCCGCATACTTCAGGATAAATCCGGCCAGAATGGCTGTAGGATTGAACATACTGTGGGCTGTGCTGTTCGAGTTTGTGTTCCACCATGGCGCATGCGGATAAATGTTATTTGATTCAACAACATTCTTCCACGCCTTCCCCTCCACCTCAGCTCCACTGTCAAGATACTTCAGAATCCCTTGAATCACTGGATGTGATCCATCCTCCCAATGTATCTCCAGCAGTTTCTCTACTGCGTTAGCAGTCTGAATCGGAGCCGAACAAGGGTTCCACGAATCCGCCTCGAGGGCATGAGCGAACCCGCCATCCTCATTCTGATAGGCCGATAGGGCAGAAAGTACAGCATCTGCTGGTCCCTTCTCGAAGTGAAACTTCCATCGCGCCAGATCAACCGGCCGGGCATTGCGGTACACCCAATTTCGGATTCTTTTCAAATCCTGTTCCGATAAATCCATCTGCATTCTCCTTTGGGCACAAGCTATAGACATGAACATTCTCTGCACCTGCCTGTATTTAACCCGACTCTCCCCTCAAATACTATGATATCCTTCATTACAGGGATCATAAATTAAAAATAGAATATAAAGGAAAACAGAGAATGGCAAGGAGGATTCATTTTGAAGCCCTTTTATCCCGTTCATATTGTCGCCGTTCCCAAGAAACATATTTCTTCTTTGCTCACGCTGCAGGAAAGCGACAATGAGACATTGCTTGAGATGATACGAGTGATCCAACAAGTGGCCGCACGTGTGACCGAACAATACGGAGCTTGCAAAGTCACTACCAATCTGGGAAAGTATCAGGATTCCAAACATCTGCACTGGCATATTTGTTTTGGCGAACCCCTGCGATAGATCCCGAGTCTGGCACTTTACTTTCATCTGCCCGGCCTAGAATAGCGGTTTTTAATTCCTCCGAACGCGCTCTCCCGCTCCACCCACTGATTCCAACCTGGGAAGTTGAGTTAAATATATGCGATAAGCATATTATAGGATAAGCAGAGGAGGGACTTATGAAGAAGACTGCCGCCAGACGAGCCATTTCCTTTTCCAAAGAGCTGTATCAAAAGATTAAACTTGATGATGTTCAAGGGATCAGCGCACAGCTTACTTACTACTTAATCCTGTCTTTATTCCCTTTTCTGATCTTCATTATGACGCTGATTGGTTATGCCCATATTTCGGTGGAGGATAAGATCCGTGATCTGGAGCAGATCATGCCTGCCGAGGCGATCTCGATTATCCAGGAAATTCTGAAGGATGTTGCGGAGGGCCGTAGCCAGGCCTTGCTGTCCTTCGGGATGCTGGCAACCTTATGGGCCGCCTCCAAAGGAATCAATGCGATCATCAAAGGTCTCAACCGTGCCTACGATATTGAGGAGAGCAGGTTTTTTTGGAAAATACGCGGTATTGCCTTTTTGGCCACTCTCTTCATCGGATTAGTGGTGCTGCTCAGTATTTTACTGCTGGTGCTTGGCTCCTGGCTGAAAACACAGGTCTTCCTGCTGGTCGATCTGCCTTATGGCTTCCAGAAAATTTGGGACTTGCTGCAATATGCTGTTCCGCTGTTCATCATGTTCATCGTCTTCACTCTGCTGTACTGGATTGCCCCCAGCCGCAGGCTAAGACTGAAAGAGGTTATGCCCGGCGCGATGTTTGCAACCCTCGGCTGGATCATAACCTCTACCCTGTTCTCCATCTATGTCAATCAGTTCAGCAGTTTCACTGAGACCTACGGCAGCCTCGGCGGGGTCACGGTGCTGCTGATCTGGCTGTACATCAGCTCCATCATCATCCTGGCCGGCGGTGAGATCAACGCCATCCTTAGGAACCGGACGCTCAAGCGATCCATCAAGTGAATATAAGCTTAATGGTAAAGGTTCCCTCCGCTGCTTTCCCCACCCTTGGTCGTTGCAGCGGCTGATGCCTCTGCCTCGGCTTCCGTAAGCGGCAGATATGCGCCTTCCTCCCGCAGCCGTCTGCGAAGGGATATCGTATCTACCGCATGGACATCAGGCAGGGGCTGTATGGCAGCCATGGCAGCGGCAATCCCGGCGGCCTCACCCATTGCTAGACAGACAGGCATAACTCTGACGCTGCCCTGCACTTCACGTACACAGGAAATGGAGCGCCCGGCAACCAGCACATTTTTGAGCGAACGGGGGGTCAGGCAACGGTAGGGAATCCCATGGGATTCTCCCGGACCATAGCGCTTAATCACTTCCTGCTTGCCTCCAGCCTGCTTCTCCTCCTTCTCTGTTCCATGAATATCAATGAAATAGCTGTTACGGCAAATTTCATCGGCGAAGCTGCGGCGGCTGACATAATCATCCACACTAAGCACATAATCTCCGGTAATTCTCCGTGTCTCCCGGACACCCATCAATGATCCCGTATTGGCTACGAACGAGTTCCCGAAGGAGGCTGGCTGATATTCAGCAAGAGCATCCCTGTAGGCCGCGGCCAGCTTGCGTCCCTGTATCAGCGCCTCCGATATGGATAGAACATCCGTATTATCCACTTCCCACAAATGTCCTGCATTGAAGCCAACCGTTCGGGGAGCAATAATATTGTTGCAGATATGCGCATCCGGGATCAGGGGATAGCGGCCGGAACCGAGAATATCATATATCGGACTGGTCTTGTTGTTGTTATGGAGCATCGGGCCATGGAGGTACGCATACTCATCCACATTGCCCAGCGTGAAGCAGTGTGTGGCTGGCATCAGTTCACCGGTATCCGCATCTCCTTTCAGATATTCCGCTCCCGCCCAAGCGGCAACATCCGCATCACCCGTACAGTCAATATACACCTTGGCCTTCAGGGCTTGAAGCCCGCTTTTACTGGCTGTAATCAGTGCTGTCACATTACCATCCTCATCCGTATCTACCGCACCCAGCTGTGTCATGAACTGAACCTTGGCCCCCGCTCCTTGGACCAGCTCATCATAGACCACCTTCAGCTTCTCAGGCTCAATGGGCACCCAGTCCATAGCGTCCTTGCTTACATGCGGCATCTTCGCCTTCAGAGTTTCAAATACCTTCATCGCCAGCCCTCTGTAGATCATCGACTCCATGTCAGAGAAGGGACACCACGCCGGCACCAGTCCCGAGGTTCCCATTCCGCCAAGGCTGCTTGTGGCTTCAATCAGCAGCGTTTTTGCCCCTTCCCGAGCTGCCGCGGCCGCCGCAGTACACCCGGACGGACCTCCGCCCACTACAATAACATCCCAGGAATCCTGAAGCGGAATTTCGTTATTCCGCATTCTGTAGCTGTTCATCCGTTTCCCTCCCGACTATTTCTTCACTGACGCATACCACTCATTGACTTCCTTGGAGCTGGCTTCACCACCGGCGGCATTGTATTTCTCAACGAATGCAGCCACTGCATCGGTAGATTCCTCGCCAACAATCACTTTTACAGCAAAATCATTGATCATCTGATTCAGCGAAGCGTTGTTCTTGGAATACTCCGGTAAAGATGGAGCCAATGCCAGCGGATCAGAGATTCGGAATTCCGCCGGAATTTCCTTGTTCAGGAAGGTGAAGCCTGCGAACAAACGCGGGTCTTTCTGCACACGGGCCTGCCAGTAGACGGGATACAGCTTCTCATCAATTCCGGTCAAATAGTTGCTCGCCAGTCCGCGCTCATCGGTAAACAGGGGCAAAATCGGACTGTACACACCGTCTTTGTAAGTGAAATGCTTGCCTTCCTCGCCAATGGCGATCAGCTTGAAGGTCTCTTTGTCCAGCTTGGCATTGATCCACTTGATCGCATCCTCCGGGTGCTTCGAGGACTTTGGAATAAAGGTCAGCCGGTCAAAGCCGCCGCTCATTCCTATACCCGCCTGCCCATCCTTACCCTTCAACGCTGGAACATAAGCATATTTGGCATCCGGGAAGTTCTTGGTCAGGGCATCTGCAATGCCCGGGATATCATACCAGGCAAGCGGGATCACGCCGACCCGGCCGCTCGTGAACTTTTCCTTTAGTGTAGCATCTTTATTCACTGCAAATTCTTTGTCCAGCAGCCCCTGCTTATACAGGTCAGCCATATAGCTCAGATATTCCTTGAACCCCGGATGCACCGGTGCCGCAACCAGCTTCCCGTCCACAATATTCCAGCTAGTGGCAATGCCGAAAGCGCCGGTCACATTAACCATCGTGGCCATTGCGCCGTCTATGGAGAGCGGTGCGCCTTTATCGCCGTTACCGCCCGGATCTTTTTCCTTAAAGGCTTTCAGGACTGAGGTTAATTCATCCAGGGTTGCGGGCATCTTAAGGCCAAGCTTATCCAGCCAATCCGTGCGGATCATCAGACTGCTGCCTGCAAACTCGGAGGCCCGGTTCGGAATGGCGTAGATCTTGCCGTCTACCTTCATCGCCTCGAAGGATTCGGGAGAGATAGAGGCTTTGATATTCCCGCCATATTTGTCAATCAGCGGGGTCAGATCCACAAGTGCACCCATTTTGGCATAATCGGTATAGACCGCTTTCTCTCCATTGATGGTAATGACATCGTAAGGCTCCGCGGAGGAGATCAGCAGATTCAGCTTATCCATAGCCTTGTCGGCCGGCAGCATCTCATATTTGACCTTATAGCCGGTTTTCTCCTCCACCACTTTGGCCAGTGTGTATGTGTTGTAATCATCCTTCGACCATAAATTAAGCGTCTTCAGCTCCGGTTTGGAGCCGCTTTCCGTTTGCGTGCCAGCCGTTTGCTCCGCTGAACTTCCCGCTGCCCCCTCCTTGTTCGTATTGCCAGATGAACCACAGCCGGCTATCGATGCCACAAGCCCTGCAGACAGCATAAGTGTCAGCCATTTTCTATTTATCATATGAAATAAACCTCCCCTTAAGTTCTGAAATCTTAGGTCAGCCCTTAACCGAGCCAATCAGCACCCCTTTGATAAAATACTTCTGCATAAACGGATATACGAGCAGTATCGGCACTGTAGACGCGACGACTGTAGCTGCGCGGATGCCTTCGGGGGACATATTCATGAGATCGTCTACACTTTTATTCGTCAGATTTGCACTGTTTGCATCCATCACCACATCCTGCAGATACAATTGCAGTGTCTTCAGTGCGGTTTCATTGATGTAAATCATCGGGCCAAAATAATCATTCCAATAGCCCACAGCATAGAACAGCGCAATCGTGGCGATCACCGGCATACTAAGCGGGAGGATGATCCGGAATAAAATAGTGTAAGTCTTCGCTCCGTCGATCCGTGCAGATTCCTCCAGTGCTTCAGGGAGGCTTTCGTAATAGCTTTTGATCACCAGCATGTTGAACACGCTAATCATTCCCGGGAGAATCAGCACCCATAGATTATTGATCAGATGCAGCTGGCGCATCAGCAGGTAATTGGGAATCAGCCCGCCGCTGAACAGCATCGTGAAGATGAACAGCACCATAATGAAGGAAATGCCGGGCAGTTTGCGTTTGGATAGCGGATAGGCTGTAAGCGCCGTCATAAGAATGGAGATTAGCGTACCGATAGCGGTAACACCGACGGAGATACAGAAGGCCCGAATGAACAGGGATGAGGAAATGACCTGCATCAGCGTATCGAGCTGGAACCCTACAGGCAGAATGCCGACTTTGCCGGAGGTGATCGCCCACTCTTCGCTGACCGATTTGGAGAAGACACTTGCCAGGGGCAGCAGCATCATTAGTCCGAGAGCAATCAGGAAAAGATACACACCGGTATCCAGTAAAAGATCCCCTTTCGTCCGTTTTGTCATGGTTGTCCTGCTCCTTTCCTCCTCACCAGATTCCGCGCTTCAGCAGCTTGCGGCTGAGATAATTGCCGGAGACAATGAGAATAAAACCTACGACTGAGTTGAATAATCCGACTGCCGTACTGAAGCTGTAGTCCATTTTGCCAAGACCGATCCGGTATACAAAAGTTCCGATGACATCAGCCGTCTCGTAGACCACCGGATTGTACATCGTGAGAATCTGTTCGGTCCCGGCATCCAGCACGGAGCCCAGGCGGAGAATGAACATCAGCACTACAGTAGGCAGAATCCCCGGGAGCGAGATATGCAGCATTCTGCGGATTCGGCCCGCCCCGTCGATGGAAGCGGCTTCATATTGTTCCTGATCAATCCCGGCGATAGCAGCAATGAAGACGATGGCATTCCAGCCTACCTCCTTCCACCCGGCAGTGAAGACCACCAGACTGCGGAAATACTGGTTACTGACAAAAAAACTGACCGGCTCTCCGCCGAACCACTGAATAATATTGTTGACGAGCCCCCCGGAAGTAGAGAGTATCGTTACGAACAATCCGGATATAATGACCCAGGACAGAAAGTGCGGAAGATAGATAATCGTCTGAATGGTTCGTTTGAAAAACATCAGCCGGACCTCGTTCAGCACCAGCGCTATGATAATCGGAACGGGGAACAGCAGCACGATCTTATATACGCTGATCAGCAGCGTGTTCATGAATACCTGTCCGAACTCCTCGGACTGGACCAGCTTGTGGAACTGCTCCAGCCCCACCCATTCACTGCCTCTGATGCCGTCAAAAATATTAAAGTCCTGAAAGGCGATCAGCACGCCATACAAAGGCGTATATTTGAAGAGCAGCAGAAACAAAAGTCCGGGGATCAGGAGCATATAATAGTCCCTGTTCCTCCAGGCTAGTCTCCACTTGCCGGCAGCCCTGCTTCTGGCTGCGGCTGCTCTGCTCTTCGGGTTCAACTCCGTGGCACCTGCGCCCAACTTCAATCACCTCCGTATGTTTGTGAGTTGATTATACTGAGGAACGTGGCACGGCTAGTAGAGGGTAATCTGATTATTTCTGGTCTCTGGCGACTGTAAATGCGGATGGGTTATTCCGCCAGGGTCGCTTTCACGGTAACTCTTACGGCAGTGCCCTTTCCGGGCTGCGTATCAATGGACAGACCGTAACGGTTCCCGGCAAAATAACGGATTCTTTCATTTACATTGTATAATCCGAACGAACCGTCCAATCCATCCGCATGCTGCCCGGCGGCAGGTTCGAGCAGCAGCCGGTTAGCCTGCTCCGGTTCCATACCGATTCCATCATCCGCAACTGTCAGCACAACATCACCATTCTCCAGACGCGCCGAGATCTCAATCGTTCCCTGCTTGTTTTTCGTCTTGCGGATACCATGCAGCAACGCATTCTCTACCAGCGGCTGCAATGTCAGCTTGGGAATGATATATGCCGAGAGCCCAGGCTCCGCCTGAATGGAGAACGTGAATGTAGACGGAAAACGGTTCTGCTGAATCTCCAGAAATACCCGCGCCAGCTCTAATTCATCGGCAATGCTGACATTATCGCGGCCCTTGTTCAGACTTAAGCGGAAATATTGTGCCAGCGCCTCGATCATTTCACTGGTGTCCTCCGCATCATGGGAGATGGCCGACCAGTTGATCATATCCAGGGCATTATAGAGAAAATGCGGATTGATCTGTGCCTGCAGCGTCCTCAGCTGGGCTTCCCGTTCCTGTATCTTCGCCTGATAAGACTCTTCCATCAGGGTATTGACCTTATGAATCAGGTGGTCAACACTGCGTTCCAGCAGCCGGAAATCCCCGTCCGGCATCGACCGGCGATCCTCCAGCCACCCGATGCCTTCTTTGCGGATCATCCGAAGGATCATCTGCACCCGGCGCTGCATGCCTTGGATCATGAACATTAGGAGCACAAATACCAGAACAAGAAACATTACCGTTATTCCTGCCAGGGTAGCAATACTGGTGAACTGGCCCTGCGCCGTGGCGCGGTGCGAGATCTCCGATTCAGATACCTGTGCCACCAGCTTCCAGCCTGTTGTCCCAATAGTGGTGTATACTACATTCACATGATCACGGCCAATGATTCTTTTTACAATGCCTTCTTCCGTATGGCTGATCTCGTTAAGCAGTTCTTCAGGAAGGTGGTTCACAGTCTGTCCCGAACCTGCCTCTGCCTTTGTATTAGGAACCGCACCTTGATCCGGTCCATCTGTTCCATAGATCAGCTTCCCCCCTCCGTCAAGGAGGAACGGTGCATATTTGTCCGAGAAATGAAGCTCTGACACAATCTCCTGAACCATAGTTTCGGATATATCCATCACCAGAATGCCAACAATTTCCTCGTAGTCCCGCGGGTTACGCAGCAGACGGGCGGCAGAGAAAATATTTTTTTCTCCATAATCGTTATAAATTTCAGGATAAACCCCCGTCCACACGATCCCACCGCCAGCTTCCTTTACAGCTTCATACCAGGGGTATTGATCCATATCCGCTAAGGGATACAGATTAATCCGGTCACCGCCATATATCCGGGAAGCATCGGCAAAAAAACGCAGACGGAAGATATCCTGATTCTCCTGGGCGGTTTCGGCCAAGTTCCGCAGCTCCTTGATCTGCCCCAGCTGGTCGGTAATTTTGTCTTTTTGCAGCAAATTGTCGTACAGAATCTGGTTCATGAAGACGGAATTGCTGCTGTCGCGGATATGGTTCAGCTTATAGGACAGATTCATACCCGCCTGCTTCAGAGTGAGCTGCATCGTGCGGGTCACTTCCTTCTCCAGAATGTCATTGGAACGCTGGTAAAAGGAGCCCAGCATAATAGAAACCGGCAGGAGAATGAGCAGTACATAGGCAAACAGCCATTTTCTTGCAGCAAGTATCCCCTGACCCAAACCGGTCAGATAGGCCCAGGCTTTTTTCATCGTACAGCCCTCCCGGTCTTCCTGGATCGCACCCGTAAGACTTCAGACGCCTTACTCATTTATGCAGCTCTCTGAATGCGCTTGGTGTACTTCCGGTTATTTTCTTGAACAGCTTGCTGAAGTGGCTGGGATCGGTATAGCCCACCGCATAACAGACCTCATATAATTTATTCTGCGGATTTCTGAGCATGTGTTTGGCCTGCTCAATGCGCACCTTGGTCAGATATTCAAATAGGGTTTCTCCGGTTTCCTGCTTGAACAACAGCCGGACGTAGGTAGGGCTGAGATATACACCTTCGGCGATGTCGGATGCGCTCAAATTCTCCGCATATCTCTGCCCGATCAGCAGGCGGACCCGTTCAATAACCTCACTGGACTTTCCACTGCGTTTCAAAAGAGAGTACTCACATACCTCCTGCAGATATTCAGCGGTATAATGCAGCAAATCCCGCATCGTTTCCTGGCGCATGACCTGTTTCCAGGCTTCCATCTCCTTCTGCTCCCACTCTTCTGTCATACCGTTCAGTTCAAGCATGACCTGCCCGGACTGTAAGATCAGGTGCAGACTTACGTTCTGTGCATAACGTGAGCCATGCCGCCGGTTCTGCTCCAGCCGTGCAAAAATCTGCTCCAGCTCGTTCAACGTTCGCTCCCAGTCCCCGGATCTCAATGCCGAGAGCACCCGTTCTCCCCACTCTGCTTCGTACCGGTACTGCAGATAATCTCCAGACTCCAGCTTATCCATTGT
Source organism: Paenibacillus sp. P3E (assembly GCF_001909045.1). Taxonomy (NCBI): domain Bacteria; kingdom Bacillati; phylum Bacillota; class Bacilli; order Caryophanales; family Paenibacillaceae; genus Paenibacillus; species Paenibacillus sp. P3E. The sequence continues at coordinate 24,486 of NZ_LVWH01000195.1, forward strand.
CAGGATACGATTTTTGCCCAGATACCATTTCTGGTCAGCTGCACCTCTCGCCTGCTTATAGGACGACGGCAGCTCCGACAGACTGTTCACCCCTTCACCTACCCCGATGGTTACACTGAGCTTCAGCCATTGCCGCAGATTGCCGCGGATGGATTCAGCCAGTAACAGCAGCTCCTGCTCTGGAGATTGAACCTCCTCAGCTTCTTCTGTAGCTCCATCCTCCAGTTGCGGGGTCAGCAGAATACCCACATATTCTCCAGGCTGCTTCTCAAAGGTAACGCCCCGCATCTGCTTGTCGATTAACTCCTGTATAATATTCAGCACAGTATAAGACAGCAGCTGCTTGTCCTGTTCACTCCGGGTATCCAGCACCTGTGGCACATCATCAATCATAATAACCACAACCATGTAATCGCTTGCAGATAATAGCGGCAAATCCAGGAACTCCAGCTTCTCCCGGATATGTGCCGGATGGATGCTGTCACTGATGACGGACAGGAGAAACCTCTCGCGCAGCAGCGGCAGGCTCTGGGCCAGTTTCACCTGCATCTCCTTCACCCGGCTTCGTTCCCGGTCCTCCGCATCAAGCGACTCTGTAACCTTGCTCAGGACAGAGACCAGCTCTTTGCGGCGGATAGGCTTCAGAAGGTAATCTACCGCATGGATCTGAAGAGCAGACCGCAAATAATCGGCATCGTTATGTCCGCTGATGAACACAATTTTGGCAAAAGGCAGCACCTCACGCACTTCCGCCGCCATCCGGATTCCGTCCATCGCTGGCATCTGCACATCCGTCAGCACGATATCCGGCTTCAGCTCCTTGATCAGCTCGAGTCCCTTTTCCCCATCATCCGCTGTTCCAATCAACTCGATCCCCTGCTCTGTCCAGTTCACATAGTTCCGCAGTCCGTTCAGCACCGCCGGCTCATCATCCACTATGATTAGTGTTTTCATGGGCATGTTCCTTTCTGAACCCGTTAGTTATCCTGTCGTCTTCTACACACAAAGTGGTTCTCCTTCCTCAAAGGTAAATGTTGAAACGAAGAATTTTATAGGTTCAGCTTATAAAAAAGGAAAAGAAAAAAGAAAACGCCCGGTTTCCCAGGCGCTTCATCTTTTCTGCTATTTAGCTGTCAAATCGTAGGCGAAGCAAGCCGCAGCCTCCACCTGCTTGAAGCCCTCTCCAATATACAGGGCCTTGGCACGTTCATTTTCCGCGTTTACACACAGCACTGTTTGCGTATAGGCCTGTTCCTTGGCGAACCGCAATGCCGCTCTCAGCAGAATTCTCCCCAGCCCTTTACCTTGATACTCCGGAAGTATAGCCAGTGGTCCAATGTTCATGATCGGAGATCCTTCATATTCATCGTCTGCTCCACGGACAACGCCGACCGCTTGACCATTATGGCGAAGAATCATGAGACCGCCTTCAATGTAGTCCTTGCGGGAAATCATATTCGTCACCATTTCCGGAGTGGCCGGTGTTTCGCTCCCTTTCAGTTTGGCAAAGCCGGCATTTCTCACCCCGCACCAGTCAGGCTCATCGGTTCCAGGCCGAAAAGGCTTAATTTCGTATCCGGTGGGCAAGCTGAGGTCAGGAACAAATGCTTCATTACGGACAAGCAAATAGGAATAGCGCTCCACAGCAAAGCCGGCAGCAAGCATATTGTGCGTCTCTCTTGCATTCACCGTTGGTACAAATATATCCAGCTTATCCAAACCTGCCGTATGCCGTAGTATGGCTTGCAGCAGCTCCCGGTAAATGTCAGGTTCAGCGGTATCCGCCTGAAAAATCCGAAAACGGCCTTTTCGTCCTCTGCGGTTATAGTCATTCAAAATCAGCGAAGCGGCCGCAACCAGTGCACCCTGCTCATTTATCGCCACATAGGTGGGATTCTCTTCCGACAGTTCAAACTCAGCAAGCTGCTCTTCATATAAAAAGGAATCGTCAATATCCGGCCGGTGCTTCCGGCAAAAATCCAAAAACTCGTCTCTCCTATGCTGACTTAACGCTTCAATCTTCATTTGCTTATCATCCTTCCAGCCTGTTATACTGCTGTTCTAAAAGTATCAGAAGTTCAATCAACCGAAAAGGGTAAAAACAACTATGAACCATTGTATCATTGCTGCCATTACTAAAAGTCCGCTGAGAGCCTCCCTGTATCATTTTACCAGAGCAAGCAACCTGCAAGGTATGGCTGCCTTGGATGGGATCTTCGCATCGGCCTTGCTGTACCCCGAATATGCCAACGGCATACGCCGGAATGAAGCCCGGAAGGCAGTCTATAACGGCCAGCATGCAGTGCTGAACTCCCATCTTCGAATCACCCCCGAGGCTATGGAAGCAGGAACAACGGCTGAACAGTTCCGCGCCTGTCTGGACCGCCATGTCTTCCTGTGGCCAACTGAACGCGACTGTATGTCCATGGCAGCTATGTACTCTCGCAGAGAACCAGGAGAGACCTTTGCCATTCTGAAATTTGATGCCCTTAAGCTCTTAACGGATCACTTCGATCATATCCGGTTGTCCAAATATGACTCCGGGAGCTCTCCCCGATACCCGCACCGGATGTCCTACCGCAAGAGCTGTGAGATGCTGCTGCCCATCGGACAGTTCATGACAGAGAATAGGCCGTCGATTCCGGCAAAGCCCTCCGAGATCAAAGAAGTGCTTGTTGAGTATTCGCTCACTCCGTTAAGCCGCTATCTTCAGACAATCTACTGTTCCGGTCAGGAGCTGGTGCCAGCAGCTTGGAGGGCCATCCATGAACCGCTGGTTTTGCCTTCGACTCCGCATTCCTAAATAATGTGAGAGCATTCGAGCATAAAAAACAAGCATCCCTTCAAAAGAAGGGATGCTTGTGTAAACCGTAGTGCGGTCAAGAGGACTCGAACCTCCACGATATTGCTATCACTGGCACCTGAAGCCAGCGCGTCTGCCAATTCCGCCATGACCGCATATTCAATGACTTAATTTCGCAGTCACAAGATAGATCATACCATTCGAAGATGTCTGAGTCAATATTTTTATGCAATTATTTTTAATACATTAATTTCTGTATAAATATTGCTTTTATTTGCGAATACGGGGTATAATGAGAACAAAGGTTCGCATACTATAAATGAGGTGATTTATATGGCGACTACCAAGAGAAATCCACTAACTACACCAACAATCCCCGAAGATATAACCAAAGACGAAAAGTCCCTTGTCAGAAGCTATTTGCTGCTTACGTTCATTCATAAAGTATTTGAACGCGATTGCCGGGTCATCGGCAAGAGCGGGTTATTCAAGACACCACAGCTCTACATGGAGCTGGTATCCGGTGCAACGAAGAAGACCTCGCTGATGCTCCAGGAGGTCACTCGTGAGCTTACCTCGCATCATCTGAAGATCACAACCATCCGTCAAGATCAACGGGGTGTAGAGGCCCAATATTCCTGCCGGGGATACGCCGGCGAGATGAATATCCCTTGGCCTGGATTCCGTAATGAAATGATGCTGCGGATGCGTGCTTACCTCGGCCTGACACCTGAGCTAACCGTTCTCCCCCGGGAAGAAGCTGTGGAGCAGATGGCTTTATCCATTTAAGATCTACACCGCCAATAGCAACAGCCCCGTCCATAACCGGACGGGGCTGTTGCTGCGTCTTATACATTCTCCGGCTCTTGTCTGGGTTCGGCAAAGGGCTGGTACACATAGTTGCGGTCAAGCTTCACTATCCGCTTATTGGGACGGCGTATCATCACCTGAGACTCGTCCCAGGCAAGAACAATACCCTTTACATCATTGCTCTCCAGTGCATCGCGTACAACACGGATCTTCTCACCGGAAATCCGGTAGGCATCCAGCTGTTCGTCACTAATCATGAAGTTTCAAGTCTCCTTTCAACACATTGCTAGCCTTATCCACCCGTGAAAAAGACCCCAATGAGTAGTCATTCGGGTCTAGTTACTTGCTGTTCTAACCTTATATCTTATGAAGTTCTATATCAGCGCTTCATTCTTCTCAAACCAGAAGTCAAGAACTTTAGCGGACATCACACGTTGTTCCAGATATTCCACTTGATGATCAGTGAATTTCTGTCTCCAATTGAAGGACAATTCTTCACACAAGCTTGTGATCGTCAAAAGTTCAGACCAAGCGACGTAACGTTTGTACCAGAAGAACTGAGGATGTTCAATCATATAGGGATACAGGTCGTCGAATTCCGTATGTTTGCAATCCAGCGCACGCTCGAAATGATCCTTGGCCTCGGTTAGTTTATCAATAAAAAATTGCTCTGTCACCGGTTCTTTCCCCATTGTGACGCCTCCTCTCTCATGTCTAATTTTTATTATAAAGGAAAACTTATAGAGTGAAAAGCAGTTGTTAAAAAAATAGGCTATGTTCCTCTAATTGTCATCCTTTATTCGTCAAAGACAATCGTTCCTTCACTAAGAGACATAATCCGGACAAGCGACTCCAGACGGATACCCTGTTCTCTAATGGTTCTGGCTCCGGCCTGGAAGCTTTTCTCCACAACTACACCGAGTCCGACCAGTTCGGCGCCGGAGCGCTGAATGATTTTGATGAGACCGCGTGCGGCGTCGCCATTTGCGATAATATCGTCAATGAACAGCACCTTGTCATCCGCAGAGATAAATTGACGGGAGAGCATGATGTCTGTAACAATGCCTTTAGTGAATGAAGGCACTCTCTCGCACAGCGCATCCGGATCAGCTAACAGTGTTTTTTTGCGGCGGGCAAACACCAGTGGTACCTTCATTTCGTAAGCGGTGGCAAATGCCACGGCAATACCCGAGGATTCCACGGTAACCACCCGTGTAACTCCAGCATCAGCAAATCTCCCGGCAAACTCCCGTCCCATTTCCATCGTCAGCATAGGATCAACCTGGTGGTTGAGCAGCGCATCCAGCTTCAGCACCTGATCGGAAAGGACGACCCCTTCCTGCAAAATCCGTTGTTTCAATAATTCCATGATTTTGAACCTCCATTACCCTTTATAATTCCAGACGTCCACCGTAATAACCTTATTTAAGCATTAGGCGGAAGTCATGTCCTTCTGCTCATCATCATAACCTGTACTATATGGACTGCACAAGGCTATCCTTTGGCACAGCCATTTTTTATCTTTGCAGTACAATTAAGGAGGGGAGCCATGAAATCCCATGTCCGTACTCTGCAAATCGCTTTCACCTATATTGGCACCATTGTAGGTGCCGGATTCGCCACCGGCCAGGAGATCCTTCGGTTCTTTACAAGATATGGGCACTGGGCCGTGCTGACCATCCTGCTCTCCACGGCCTTGTTCATCTGGCTCGGCACCAAAATGATGATTATCGGCCAGCGCATCGGAGCAGACTCTTATGAAGATTTCAACCGCCATCTCTTCGGTGAGCGTGTCGGCAAAAGCATCAGCCTGTTCACGATGATCATCCTGATCGGTGTCAACAGCATTATGCTGGCCGGGGCAGGAGCTATTTTTCAGGAGCATCTCGGAATGCCCTATCAGGCAGGACTCCTGCTGACAATTCTCGGGTCCTATCTGCTGCTGAAGCGCGGGATTTCAGGCATCCTGCAAATCAATAGTCTGGTTGTGCCGTTAATGCTTACTCTGTCGCTAATTATAATTTTTAATACGCTGAACGTCCCTGGTGCAGATCGGTTCTTGTTTCTGCCGACGGATCACAGCCCCTTTAGCGCCTGGATGTCGCCGCTTCTCTACACTGCCTTTAATCTGGGCATGGCACAAGCCGTACTGGTACCTCTGGCCCGGCATACGAATGATGAGAGAGCACTGCGGAGAGGCGGGATTCTCGGGGGGATAGGCATCGGCTTCATGCTGCTTGCTGCACATTTTGCCATGAGCTCACAGATGCCGGGCATTCTTCAGTTCGAGATTCCGATGGGCAGCATCGCGGTCCGCCTTGGTCCAGTGGTGCAGGGGATCTATCTGATGCTGATATTCATGGAGATCTTCAGTACCTTTGTGGCTGATATTTATGGCGTCGGTACACAGCTTGAGCAGCGTCTGCCCATCGCCCCCGCCCTGGTGACCCCGATCCTCATGTTAATCTGCTATGTGTTCAGCCAGTTTGGCTTCAGCTCGCTGCTTTCTATTTTCTATCCCATCTTCGGCGCCGTCTCGCTGGTGTGGGTCGTAATGTTGCTCCGCGCTCCGATGTCACCGCCTCCACAAAAAGGTGATCCCCCTGCCACTAACGTCAAAGGGATCACGATTGTTGCGGTAAAACCAGTGATCCGGATTACACGGAAATAGCTGCTGCCTGTGGATAACGGCAGGTTGTACATTGGGAATGTGCGGTAATATTGTAATGCTGAACCTTTGGATTGATGAACCGGACGGGCTGCCCAATACGGCAGGTAATGCGGATTAGGGATGCCCGCGGGTGGGGCTCATTCAAAGGTATTTTTACTTTTGGTTGCTCCGAGCGTCTCCACCGCAAGACCCTCACAGGCATATCTTCGCTTGCCTGACGGTAAATTCCGCATTGCTGTGTTCTAGACCGAAATTACCGAGGCGGCGGGAATGATCCGGGATGCCGCTTCAGTCACATGTCTATGACAGGTCATCATGATGATCTGCCGGGTTGCTGACAGTTCTCCAAGCAGGCTAAGCGCCGCATGCAGCCGGCGTTCATCGAAATTAACAAACAAGTCATCGAACAGCAGTGGAAGATTCGCCTGATGTGTCATCGTCTCCGCAAGAGCAAGCCGGATGGCCAGATACAGCTGCTCCGCCGTACCACGGCTAAGCAAGCCGCTGTCCAGCAGTCCAAGGTTCTTATGCTCCGCCTTTAGCTCTTTGTTGCCGAGCGTCATTACTACCCGATGATACTCCCCTTCGGTAAGTTTGGCAAAATATTCAGAGGCCAGCCGCAGCACCTGCGGCTGCTTTTCCTGTTCATAGATGCGGCGCGTTCTCCCCATCAACTCGGCAGTAAGTGCAGTCACCGCATATTGGCCTGCTATTCCTCTCAGCGCCGCCCGTTGTTCTTCCAGCTGCTGGGGGACTGAATCCTCCATCCCCCGCTCCTTCAAGTATTCCCGCTCTTGCAGGAGCTTCCCGCGATGCTGAAGCAAGGCATTACGATCTTCCTCAATGCGTACCGCAGCCTCTTCCGCAGCATTCCTTTCCTGTTCCAGAGTGTACGAATCGTAATGCTCCAGGAGGGCCAACAGCTCAGCCTTGGATCGATTCTCCCAGCCTCCGAACATGGCCAGCTCCCATTGACGGATCAATTTCGTCAGCTCGATGCGCCGCTGTACAGCAGATGACCGCCGCAGAAAATCCTCTGCGTCCGAAGCACCGCCCTCGCCCAGGAGCCCGCCGGAGCGCCGTGACAAATCCTCCAGGCCCCTGGTGCTCAGCGCCAGCTCTTCCTGCAGCTCGAGCAGCCGTGCATTCATCCCTTCCCGGCGAAGGACTTCCTTCTGCAGCAGATCCCCATCCCGCTTTCTCAGTTCCAGCCAGCTGAGGAGGGATAATCCGCCTGCTTCAAACGGTTGTGATAGCGAAAGAGCAGGAATGTCGCGAGCTGCACTATCCATATCTGAATGCGTAAATTCAACCGATACAGGCGTAAGGGCCATATGTGGCCGGTTCGAGCCAGCCCAATCCACTCCAGCCCCTTTCGTCAGCATAGCTCCGGCCTCAGTCATCAGCGCCAGCACGTCCTGCTCAAAGGCCGAGCACTCCGATTCCAATGTCCTGAAGCGCATTGAAAGTTTGTGCTCCTGACGCAGCAGCTCATTGCCCTGATCCACCATCGCAAAGATATCCGGCAGTCCTTCGGGCGACAGCCCTTCAGGCAGCTTGCGTTCTTGCAGCCACTCTTCATAACGTCCGGCCAGCTTGGTGAAATCAGCCTCGGCCTGTTCCAATTCGGCAGCAAGTGCACGCTCCTGACCCGACAGCGAATCCACCTCTATCCGGCAGGCCTCCCGTTCGGAAGCCAACCGTTCGATACGCTGCCGCCAGGTGTTCCAGGCCTCCATGAGTCTGCGAAGCTCCTTCATTCCAGCCTCCAGCCCGCTTGCATCAGGGCTGGCGCTTTCCGCCGGCCGCCGTCCCGGCCGGCCAAGCACGCTCTCCGGCTCCGCGCCGGAGAGCAACAGCCCGCGCAGCCGCCGCATCTCGGCTGCAGCGGCACTGCCCGCCCCGCCGCCATGCTCCGGCGGGGCAACGTCCGCCCTGCGCTCCGCGCGCAGGGCAGCCCACAGGGCCAGGTCCGCTGCGGCCAGCAGGCCGAGCGCGGCCCAGGCACTGACCGGCGGGGCGCCGGTCAGCCACAGCGCTGGCGGCAGCAGCAGCGTAAGCGCTGTGCCCGCCAGCAGAAAGCGCCGGTAGCGCTGCGCCCGGCGCCCGTCTGCGCCGCTGCCTGCGGTGCCGCGGCCGCGCAGCGGTTCCCCGCCGAGCTGCGCTTCGCGCCAGCGCTCGGCAGCCAGCTGCAGCTCGTCCCAGAGCTGCAGCAGTTCACGCGGGCTGCGCGCAGCAAGGCCCGCAAAATCGGCGGCACCGGCGGCGTGCTCGCGCGCCAGGGCCCGTTCTGCCGCCTGCAGCGAAGCAGCGGCAGCAGCCAGGCGGGAGCGCAGCGTCTGCCGCTCCGCTTCCCGGGCTTCCATGCGGCGGTCATACGCGCTGAATCCCGCCGCGAAGCGCCGTGCGGCCTCACGATCCGCCGCCGTTCCAGAGAATCCGGCCAGTTCGGCTGTGCCCCAGCCTGCACCGATTCCGCGCAGAACCCGTTCCAGGTGTCCCTCCAGCGCTTCCATTTCCGCTGCAAGACGTTCCGCTTCTGCTTTCTTGTCCTCATAACTGCTGCGACGGCGGTCCAGCGCTTCAAGACGCGGTCCCTGCGACTGAAGAAGCGCGTCTGGCAGATTCTTCGTCAGTTCAGCGGCAAGCTCGTTGTACTGACGCTGAAGACGGAATACCGTAGCTTCTGCGCCGCGCAATTCCAGCTGCAGCGACTGCCAGCGGGAAGCGCCATTCTCTGGAAAAGAAGGGATTACCGGAAGCTCCGCAAGCTCGAGCCGGGCTTCGCTCCACTTCAGCCACAGCTCACGAATCTCCTGGGCTTTGCGTGTCAGGGTCAGTCTGCCCGCTGCCGACCGGCGGTGCTCTTCCAGCTGCGCCAGTTGCAGCTCCGCGGCTTCCAGCGCCGCTGTGTTCTGATTATAGCGCGGCAGATAGGAACGGCTTTCAGCCGCTTCCCTCTCCAGCTTCTCAATCGACTGCAGAATTTTGGCTGCCTCCTGCACCTTGCCTCGCGGCTTGTACAGCTTATCGGCATCCTGCTGCAGGCGCCGCTCAGCCCGCATAATTTCTCCGCCGCCTCCCATCCCGGCATGGAAAAGATAGCTGCTCATTTCCTCAGATTGCAATGCACCTAGCTCCTGCAGCTCATCTAGTGAGACAGCAAACAGCTGACGGAACATGCTCCGGGAGATGCCCCCGAGAAGTCGCCGCTCCATTTCTGCCTGGCTCCGTTCTTCGGTTGTTCCGTCCAGGTGGCTGACGGTGATGTGCAGCTTTTCACTTCTGCCTTGTATCTCTCCACCTGCCATATACCGGCGGATTCTCCAAAGTGAGCCTTCCTGGTCACGTGCAGCCAGCATTCCGCCATGCTGTCCCCCTTGCGCAGGCTCATAACGTTCATGTAGATTGGCTCTCCCCGGAATGCCGAAGAGCATGGCACGGATGAACTGCAGGGTAGTACTTTTACCAGCTTCATTGCGCCCGTAGAGCAAGCTTATACCGCTATCCAGCTTCAACTCCCGGTTATGCAGACGGCCGTAACCGCTAATCTGCAGCTCCTCAATCCTCATCCGGCATTCCCCCGATCTCCCTGATAAGGCCTCTCCGCTCCAGCCCCTTCTTCCCGAATCTCGATTTCGCTGAGAATCCCAGCTTCTGCATGATCATCCATTCCGGCAAGCAGGGTAATTCCGAGCTCCGCCGCACTTCTCAGCCAGCCCAGCTTCTCTTCTCGAGAGGCGGAAGCGAGCATCCGACGCATTTCCCGGTTCTCCATTAGCGGCTTAAGCGCACGGTCCATCAGTTCATCCAGCATGCTTGAGGACTGTTCGCTCTGCCTTGCCAGCCGCAGCATTTCACCAAGGAAGCTGTCCTCCTGAGCCAGACGCTCCCGGTCGATAGCAAGGCCTGTTTCCAGCGCGAACCCTTCCGTCCACACCAGACCAACGTACTCATTGCGTTCTGCACGCACAACCTCCCGCCGCTGCAGCTCAGCAAGCAGATCCTCCGCAGCGCCTTTCTCCGCCAGCACTCTGTGTACAGCACCTCTTCCTGTCAGCCGGAAGCGCACCACTGACATCCGTTCCGGAAGCTCCTCCCTGATCTCCTCAACCATCTTTTCCACGGCCGCAGCCCACTGCGCTTCATCTGCCAGTCCTTCAATGGAGAGCTCACGGACATGCCAGCGGACAGCATCCAATTCGTGAAAATGGAGGGACGCCTGACCCTCCTGATTCACATCTACGACATAACATCCTTTAGGTCCAGTCTCTTTGACACTGCGTCCCTGGATATTTCCGGGATATACGATCGGCGGCTGCACATGCAGAATACTGCGTTTATGTATATGTCCCAGTGCCCAATAATCGTAACCCCGGCCAATCAAATCTTTACGGCTGCAGGGAGAATAGGTCTCATGCTGTAAATCCCCATCAACATTTCCGTGTAAAAGAGCAATGTGGAACAGCTCGCTTCCCGGCAGGCGTTGAAACTGCAGGGACGTATTCTCCGTCACTTTGGCCGTAGGGTACGATATTCCACTGACTACAGCAACCTCTTGACCGTCACTGCGTCTTAAGGCAATCACTTGTCCCGGTTCCCCGCTGCCAAATACGGTCACATGAGCCGGAGGCTCCGACGAGAGCCGCGGCCCATCGAGCGGATCATGATTGCCATGAATCAGGAATACAGCGATACCGTGTCTGCCCAGCTCCTGAAGCGCCTCCTGAAAGCGCAGCTGGCCCTGCAGTGAAGCGTCTGAGATATCGTAGACATCTCCGCTGATGACCACGAAATCAACTTTTTCCTGAACGGCTACGCCAACAAGCCGCCCGAGGGCGGCGAAGGTGGACTCCCTTAAGTAGGAGCGGATCGTCTGCGGAAGCTGTGACAGACCGGCAAAACGGCTGTCCAGATGCAGGTCTGCAGCATGCAGGAAACGAAAAGGAATCATAACCTCACCCTTTCAATCCCGGCTGATACTGCAGATACGTTTTTTTGAGCTCATTGGCTACACGCGTCAAGGAATACAAGCTTTTGGCTTTATCCCAGGCTGAACGCGACAGCTCGTAACGATAGCCCGGATCGGTGATCACCTTTTCCAGCGCATCTGCCAGGGCCAGCTCATCATCGGGATCAACCAGCAGTCCGTTTACCCCGTCTTCAATCTGTTCCGGAATTCCGCCTACATTGGTACCTACCAGTGCCAGACAGCTAAGTGCTGCCTCTGCAAACACCGAGCCGAATGCTTCTGCCCGTGACGGCAGTACAAAAATATCAAAAAACGGCATGAATTCTTCCGGGTGCAGGGTATATCCGTAAAAAATAGTTTCATTATATATACCGAGATTCTGTGCCAGCAGCTCTAGTTCTGCACGGCAAGGGCCGTCTCCGATAATATGCAGCACATATTCATGATTGCGTTTTTTTAGCTCAGCACAAGCCTTGAATAACGTGTCGATTCCTTTGGCCGGTACAAGACGGGTTACGGTCACCAACTGCGGAATGTCGTTGTCATGCGGCACCGGCTTGAATCTTTTCTCATCAAAACCGTTCGGAATGACTCCGATGCCGTCCGGCCGGTCAATATAGGGAGCCAAGTAGTCGGCAAATGAGCGTGACACAGTCATCAACCGTTCGCTGACATGCTCCAGCTCACGGTAAATCGAGACGAGAAATTGATGCTCCAAGCCACCTTCAATAATCGCTCCATTCAAGATCAGCTCGCGTTCGTAGCTGGAATGCAAAGTTTGAATAAGCGGAACCTCAGGATAAATCTTTTTCATTGCCAACCCTGCAATCGGATGATGGGCATGAATCAGGTCGTACTTTTTGGTCATACGCAGCTTGGTCCACCATAAATAATCCCTGTAGGTTTGAATATATTTTTGCACAACCGGGCTTTCGCCATAGAGAGTCCAGTCAAAAGTTTCAAAACTAATATCTTCGCGGCCTTTGCCCCGGATACGCTTAGGCAGCCAGAACAAATCCATTTCCCATCGGCTGGAACGAAACCGTTCCTGTAAATAAGGGATCATGGAAGATACACCACCGGGTTGCTCCGGAGGGAAGAATAGCGCTTGCAGCAAGTTCATAAGGCACATCCCCTTTACAATTGCCCTGTATACGGTGAGACCCGGCAATTATGATATAGTTATATATGTAGATTTACAGGTACGCTTAAGGTCCCATACCTTGATTTTATCGGTATCCACCTGAAACAGCAACTAAGAAGAACCCGAAACTATTCTTATATTTTTTAACAAGAGGAGAAATGATGTATGAATGAAGAACGGCTGCCCGCTGCTTTTACTGCCGGCATTAGAGAGATGCTGGGACAGGAAGCGGACGCTTTTCTGGAGAGCTACACTGCGCGGCGGACCCAGGGTCTGCGGTTTAACACGCTAAAAAGCACCTCAGGCACAGGCCACGTAGCTGCGGAGCTCGCACGGATCCAATTTGGCCTGACCCCCGTACCCTGGTGCGCTTCGGGATATTATTACGAGGAGCCGTCCCGGCCGGGCCGGCATGCTTATCATGCCGCCGGATTATATTATATTCAGGAGCCCTCCGCAATGTCCGCAGCCGAGCTGCTGGCACCTCGGCCCGGTGAAATTGTACTTGACCTAGCCGCTGCGCCAGGAGGAAAAACCACCCATATCGCTGCTCTCATGAAGGGACAAGGCCTGCTCATCTCCAATGAGATTCACCCGGAGCGGGCCAAAATACTTGCAGAAAATGTGGAACGCCTCGGCATTCCCCACGCTGTTGTAACTAGCGCTGCCCCGGGAGAACTCTCCCGCCGTTTCCCGGAGGCTTTTGACCGGATTATGCTGGATGCCCCCTGCTCAGGAGAAGGCATGTTCCGTAAAGATCCTGCCGCGATCGGCGAATGGTCCCCGGAGCATGTAGAGATGTGTGCAGCCAGACAATGGGATATCCTGCAGGATGCCTACATTATGCTGAAGCCGGGGGGGAGTCTGGCTTACTCTACCTGCACCTTCAACCACAAGGAGAATGAGGATACGATATCACAGTTTCTGGATCACTATCCTGATATGGAACTCATCGAAATGAAACGTCTTTGGCCTCATCTGGAAAAAGGCGAAGGACATTTCGTCGCCTTGCTCCGTAAGGCAGCCTCCGAAGAAGCTGCGCCAATCCGCAATAAACGCAGCAGTGGCCGGAGCAAAACCGGACCCAAGCTGCCTTCCTCCGTCCGTGATGCCTATCAGCAGTTTATGAGCTGGGCGGCTGGCGAGCTGCCGGGGTTTACCGGGCAGGGTGTACCTCTGCTCTTCGGAGAATCACTGTATCTGCTCCCGGAAGCGTTCAACATCAGCTTGCATACAGGTCTCTTGGACGGCCTGAAGGTGCCGCGTGCAGGACTGCACATTGCGCATCTGAAAAAAAACCGCATTGAGCCGGCACATGCCCTGGCCATGGCTCTTCAGCCCCAACAGGCAGCACGCAGCTACGATCTGGCAGCCGATAGTCTGGATCTTCAGGCCTGGCTGCGCGGCGAAAGTCTTCCTGTTCCTCCTGAGCTGCACGGATGGACGTTGGTAACCGTGGACGGATTGCCTGTTAGTTGGGGCAAAGCCAGCTCCGGGCAGTTGAAGAACCATCTACCCAAGGGGCTGCGTATACTAAAATCCCAGAACGACGAGCAGTAGTCAGCTGACCCATTCACCGTACCTTACTTCGCATAAGCAGTTACTAATCGTATGAAAAAAGCCGCCACATAGAAAAGGATCTCAGAGCGGAATATTAGGCCGCCTGAGATCCTGCTATTAAATGTATATTAATATGAATTAGAATACCTCGTAATTATGACCATAGTTATTATCCCAATACGTTTGTCCGCCAGTTGTATACGAAATCGAATATTTAATATTTGTAGCACCCGGAACATTGAAATTGTAGCTCCAGTTTTCAACACTATTGAAATTATTCAAGGAGCCAGAATAAGTGGCAAAGCCCTCACGAGTCGTTGCCCAATTGTCCGTTGTGTACAGTATTTTTACTGTTTTCGTCGGATTCAGGTTTTTCACATAAATATTTCCGGTAAATTCACCATTACTCAGAGTACTATTAGCGTTAAGCACGTTTGGTGCTCCCAAAATTACAGATCTCAGGGGAACTGTATGATTCACTTCATTGTAATAGTTCGCTCCCTCGTTGTTATCCCAATAGGTCTGGTTATTCACTTCGTATTTAATCGCAAATTTGATGAAGCTCAGATTCTTTAACTCTAAATGATCTGTTGAAGCATCCGTTCTGGAAATAGCAAAATGCCATTTCTCACGATTTACATCCCCCGGCCCTGCATAAGATGCAGTCGTATCATACCAATTTGTGTTATCTGTCGTGTAATGGACACTCACATTCTTCACGGGTCCCAGATTAGCAACTTCAATATTGCCGCTGAACCCGACATATCCAGGCTTATACATAACGCCTACATCCGAGTCAATAAGCTTGACCTCATTACCGCTGGCAAATGCCGACCCGGCAAAAGATACACCAAAAATCAGAGTAAGCATCATCAATCCAGCAAAAAGTTTTTTCATTGCTTTCACAGTTCTCTCTCCTCGAATTTTAAATTTTTACACCTGAGTCTGAGCCGACAAGGAAGACATACATTTGTATGCGTTATTGTTCTTTCATCCCTCCTTTAACGCTTTTTGAAAATGAATTGTAAATCCTGAAATACATTCATTTCCTTTTAATACAATAACTTTTATTGAGGTTACTGTAAATAGT
>NZ_LVWH01000196.1:0-39169 GCF_001909045.1 Paenibacillus sp. P3E
TTATATTTCCATGAAGGATGTTTCTCATTGAATTTAATCAATAGTTCTTTCAATAATAGGAATCTGAAGCAAAGTGGAATAAGTATAACTAAATGGGCTGAATCTTTACAAACAGATGGTTTTAATGGGATTTTGTACACCTAATCCTGCATAATCATCCCATAGGGTTGCTTTCAGCAGAATTAGTGGTACTTTTTCCCACATAAGACACCCCATAAGCCAAATGAGCTCAATTAGTGATACTTTTTCCACCTAAATATATTTAGCAATAATTCCCTGGCCTTCAGCCGCCACAGTATACATATATACCGGCCTGCCCACCGCTCCATAACTGATCTCCATCTCCAGAACACCCGCCTCTGTGAGAAACGCTAGGTATTTCCGGACGGAGATCCGCGAAATCGGAGCCGCTGCTGTGATATCCTCGGTCGAAAACACCGGTTGCTCCAGCTTATGTATAATGCTCCAAATGCTCTCCAGCGTACCTTCGGTAAGACCCTTGGGCAGTGTGCCGCTCTTGTCCTCCTCGGTACCGAGAGAATGACGCAGAAGCTTATCCAGCTGCTCCTGACTGAGGTTCTCTTTATGCTTCATCAGAGCGTAATCCTCACGGTACGCGGACAGCGCCGCCTGAAAGCGGGAGAATTCAAATGGCTTGATCAAATAATCAACGGCCCCCAGCTGAAGGGCTTTGCGGATGCTCGAATTATCGCTGGCTGCAGAAATGACGATAATGTCGACCATACTCCCCTGCTCCCGCAAAGCGGATAACAGCTGCAGACCGCTGGTACGCGGCATGTGGAAATCCAGTAGAATGAGATCAACCGCAAGCTCCTCAAGCATCTGCACGGCCTCATCACCTGAAGCAGCCCAGCCCGCGAACTCAAAGCCCTGAATCTGCTCCAGGTAATGGCGGTTAAACTTGGCTACCATCGGATCATCTTCAACGATCAGCACTTGTATGGTCATCTGTTCTCATCCTCCTTCACCGTATATGGGATATCGGCTATAAATGTAGTTCCCGGCTCCAGGCCGGGTATGATCTGGAGCTGGCCATGCAGCTTCTCCACACTTTTACGGACCAGATAGAGTCCGATTCCCCTGTGTTCTCCCTTGGTGGAGAATCCTTGCACAAATATCTGCTCCCGAAGCGCTTCAGGGATTCCCGGTCCGCTGTCACTCACTGTGGAGATCAGGTGCCCCCGGTCGTAATCAAAAGCAAGCTCAATTTCCTTAACGCTGTGGCCTTCGAGTACTTCCATGGCATTGTCGAGTAAATTACCGGTGATGGTAATCAGTTCATGCATCACTTGCGGATCTGCAGATTCTGGCAGATAGCTGTCCTCTGTCAGCAGCAGCTCAATCCCCGCTTCCCGGGCCCTGCTAAGTTTCCCCAGCAGAAAGCCGGCCATAACCGGGTCCTTGATCTGCCTCGTAATGGTACCAATCTCATTCTGGTAGTTGCTGACGGTCCCCGAAATATATTGCTGCAGTTCATCGTACAGGCCCATATGAGTCATTCCCATGATAACATGGAGCTTATTCATATATTCATGCGCCCCTGCCCGCAGAGCATCCGCATAGACGGAAATTCCGGACAGCCGTTCCGCCAGTACTGCAAGCTCGGTCTTGTCCCGGAACGTAGCAATGGCCCCCGCAATCTGACCATTCACCCGGATCGGAACACTATTGGCCAAGATGGAGATGCCATTCAGCTCCAAATTCTGATCCTGCCTTGCCTCACCGCTGACCAGCACCTGCTCCAGGCGCAGCTCCGGCCAATAATCGGTGATATGCCGGGTCATCGCGTTGCCTGTAATACCAGCCGTTCCCAGAAGCCGTTCCGCTTCTACATTGATCATGGTGATCCGGGCTTGATCGTCGACCGCAATAATACCCTCACGTGCAGATTGAAGCATGGCACTGCGCTCTTGCAGCAGCTTAGAGATATCGGATGGCTCCATGCCGAACATCATCTGTTTGATTTTCCGGGCCAATACCATTGCTCCTCCGGCTCCAAGCACGGCACCAGATAGCAGGATTGCAATAATTGTCCATTCATTTTGCCGGATCAGCTTGTGTACCCGTTCCATGGAAAGGCCCACTACGACCACTCCAACCTGGGAACCCCTGTTACTGTACACGGGGACGAAAGCCCGCAGCGATTTGCCTAGCAGTCCCTCTCCTTCAGAGATACTTTCTTCGCCGCGCAGCGCAAGCTCTTGCCCTCCCCCGACGAAGGCCTTACCGATCCTCGAAGCATCGGGATGTGAATACCGGATACTGTTCATATCGATGACTACGACAAACATAATATCATTGCGGCGGGTGATTTTGGAGGTGTAGGCCTGAATCTCCTTGCTGTTCCCTTCACTGAGTCCCTCTGACACCAGCGGCATCAAAGCAATGGTCCGGGCTATAGCGATTGCCTTATCCTCCAGCGCATGTCTGGTCTGCGGAATAATCTGATTTCTGAAAATAATGTATAGCACTACCATGACCAGCATCACTACGGCGGAGACCATGACCGTAACCTTTGTCCTCAGACCGTAATCCTTTTTCTTGGCCAATGCTGTATTCCCCCTGTTCCAACCTACTATTGACTATAAGAGGGATTCCTCCGCTTTGCGCTTCAGCAGCCGGTGCAGTGTAAGCCAGCTTCCCAGCGGAGCAGCGCCCAGGAGAAGCATCAGCAAGGTAATCACACGGGGCGATTCGTTAACCGATAGCATGGCTATGAATACAAAAACGCCCAGAATCTTGCCCGTCATCAAACAAAGCTCCCTCAGAACCACCAGTTCTACCCGTTTGCCCACACTCTCCTTCGACTCGCCCATCAGGTCAAAGCTGCTGGAGGTCATGGGCAGCATATATAATGGAAGAAAGAGGGATGTTCCAATACCCATAATCAGTAAGGTGCCGTAGCTAACCCTCCAGAGGAGCGGAGTAATGACAGCAATCAGCAGAATGCCTCCGGCGAGCATCCCACCGGAACGGAGTCTTGGTTTGAACCATTTGCCGGCAGCATAGTAGCTGACCAGTGAAACCGCTGAAGTGATCAGTGCAAATTGTCCCAGCTTGCTTTCTTCTTTAGCGGCTATGTACACAAGAAGACCAATCAGAAAGGAAAATACGCCCTCCCGCAGTCCCTGGAATACCAAGGCTGCCGCTGTCGGTCTCCATGCACTGCCCTTGCGGTGCAGCTCCCTCCATGGTTCTTTCCACAAATAAGCCCCTTCACTCTTACGTTTCTTAAGAAAAAAGCTTAAGCCCACGGCTACTCCGTATATGGAGAGCGATAAAATAAACACTAGGCGATAACCGCGCTCTCCATGCAGAGCAGTGATGATCCAGCCTGATACCCAAGGCCCGACGATACCCGTGAATGAACCCAGTAATCCCATCCAACCATTGAAAAAGTCCCGGTTACCTGCATCCGTTATCTCAAAATAAACAATGTTGAAAGCCAGCCAGAATAATCCGATCGCTATGCCCAAAATCAACCCAAGCGGCCATATATAATTAACCGCCCGATTGCCCAGCCACAGTACGAGCAAATAAAAAAGGCCCGAAACGGCCAGGCCCAGCCGCAGGGCGTTCATCTTGTTATGTTCCTTAACCCATTTCCCGGCCAGCCAGAAGCTTAGACCCACGGCCAATTGCTGAGCTACCGTAAACCAGCCGACCATAGAAAAATCCTGCCTGCTCTTCCATAAGTAGACGTTCAAAAATGTACCTGCCAGCACGGTGGCCAAGGAACATAATCCGTTGACCGCGAGCAGCAGTACCTCTTGTTTTTGCGATGAATTCTTCATGCTGTTCCTCCTTGCCAACTGGACGTGTCTGCTTAACATGCCCAGCTCGCGGAGAAACCATAACGTGTATTACTTGGTGCCGGTGCTCAGATTGCGCACAAGCTGAATGCGGTCCTCCTGCGCCAGGCTGTGCTGTACATGAAAGCACGAGGGGCAGACAAAGAGATTCAGCGAGAACGGCGGTTTCAGGACAGGTCCACCCAAGGCTTCCGGTGAGGATGGCTCGAAACCCTCAACGTTCTGGGTTCCGGAGAGCAGCATCAGCTCATGACACTGCGGACACTCAGGCGCTTCCAGCTGTGCCGCCAGAATGGCGGATACGCTTGACTCATAGCGCTTCAAATCATAATCGTCTCCGAATTGGACGAGTGTATTGAAGATCGGCACTACGCCATCCTTGTCGCTGTCATCCCACAGATCTTCGTCGCTTACATCCTCTGGCTCCGGTTCCACTGCTTCTTCCGGCTCGTCTTCATCCTCCAGGTCATCTACACCCAGGGTTACTGTACGGTAGCCGCTAAGTTCATTGTTACAATGGGGACAGGTATCCTCTGGCCCGAACTCCTCGTCCCACACAATTTCCGTATGACACCAAGGGCAAACTGTTGTTTCCATCTGAAATATCTCCTTCTTACCTCACATTTGAATTCAATTTATCATTAGATATATTATACCGGCCGCTATAAAAGCCAGGGCAGAAAAGAACAGAACCCGTACCAAAATCTTCATTTTCCACACCCCACTTTAAAAAATAGCGGCACCAATCACATAGGACAGGGACACGGAAATCAGCATGGCAGTTAGACCAACAGCCCGGTTGTCTGCGGCGATCTCATCATCGATGGAAAAGACCGGAGTCAGGAACTCAAAGAGGAAATAGGCGAGCAGCAGCAACAGAAATCCCACCACCGACCATTTCATCGTTTCGTAGATTGAGGCTCCCGCATCAATACTGAAGCGCAGAATGTTACAAATGCCGAAGATTTTGCCTCCGGTGGCCATGGCTACAGCCACATTCCCTTTGCGGATTTCTTCCCAGCAGTTATATTTGGTGACCATTTCGAAGAAAGACAGAAATACCACAAGGCCAAGTATGGCCACTGTGAAGTAGCCGAGCAGCGCACCCAGCGGATGATCCAGCAAAAGATCAATATTTTCTTGCATGCTTCTCCCTCTTTCTGCTGGACTCCAGCCGCTATTCCAGTTCAGCCACGGTTACACCCGCGCCGCCTTCGTTATAATTCCCCAGCCGGTAGCTCTTCACATGCTTATGTTTGCGCAGATATTCCTGAATGCCGGTGCGCAGTACGCCGGTGCCCTTGCCGTGAATAATGGAGATTTGCCCTAAATTGCCGAGAAAAGCCTCGTCAATGAAGCGGTCTGTCTCCATAATCGCCTCTTCCAGATTTGTCCCGCGCAGGTCCAGCTCACTGCGGATATTCTCATCACGGGTGCGCTTGACCGTAGTTGCACGGCGGAGTGCAGGAGATGGGGAATCCGGTGCGGAGGACAGGAATTCCAGATCCTCCAGGTTGACCTTCATCTTCATAATCCCAAACTGTACAATGGCTTCCTTAGGACCGCTAAGTTCAACAACATAGCCCTTCTGGTTCACATTCTGCACCTTAACTTCATCGCCTGGCTGAATTTTTCTTGGCGCCTTGACGTTGCTGCGGGCAACGGTCTTCTTACGGGGCGCAGGTTCCGCTTCATCCAGACGGCGGCGGGCTTCAATGAGCTTATGCTCCTTAACCGAAGCTCCTTCCTCCATAGCGAGCCGGCGCAGATCACCGATGATCTGTTCGGCTTCCTTGCGTGCCTTGTCGAGGATCGCGCTGGCGTCCTTCTCCGCCTTCTCCAGCCGCTTATCACGCTGGCTCTCAAGCTTCTCCAGCTCCTGTTGCTGCCGGTTGCGGAATTCCTCCGCTTCACGGCGGACCACTTCAGCACGTTCACGCTCGTTCTCTGCCCCAAGACGGTTCTCTTCCAGCGAAGCAATCATGTGCTCGACGCGCAGGTCCTCTTCCTTCACCTCACCGCGTGCATGCTCAAGTATGGCGTTTGGCATACCGAGACGCTCGGCAATGGCGAACGCATTGCTTCGTCCCGGTACACCGATTAGCAGCCGGTAGGTAGGACTAAGACTCTGTACATCAAACTCCATGCTGGCATTGATAAGACCTTTGCGTTCGTAAGCATAGGCTTTCAGCTCACTGTAATGCGTAGTGGCCACCATCCGGCATTCGGTCCGGTGAATATTCTCCAGAATGGCAATGGCCAGGGCAGAGCCTTCGGCAGGGTCGGTACCCGCACCCACTTCATCCAGAAGAATCAGACTTTTTGGAGTCATTCTGCGCAGAATGGAAATAATATTAGTCATATGGCTGGAGAAGGTACTAAGGCTCTGCTCAATACTCTGCTCATCGCCAATATCGGCATAGATCGCATCAAATACACACATTTGGCTGCCTTCCTCCGCCGGGATGAACAATCCCGACATCGACATCAGGCTGAGCAGGCCGATGGTCTTCAGCGTGACCGTCTTACCGCCTGTATTGGGGCCGGTCACGATGATTGAGCTATAGTGGTTGCCAAGCTCGACATCCAGCGGTACCACCTGCTCTGCAGGAATCAGCGGATGCCGTCCCTTGCGCAGTTTGAGGTAGCCCCGGTCATTCATACGGGGCTGGGTCGCCTTCATATCACGGGCCAGACGCGCCTTGGCAAAAATGAAGTCCAGCTCGCCCAGAATATCCACGTCATAGGCCATTTCCTCAGCAATATCGCCAACGAGAGCAGTTAGCCGGTGCAGGATGATCTCAATCTCCCGCTCCTCACGCAGCCGGGTTTCACGCAGCTTGTTGTTCATGGCCACAATGGATTCCGGTTCGATAAAGAGCGTGGCACCGGAGCCAGACTGGTCATGCACAATTCCGCCGAAATGAGCACGGTATTCCGCTTTGACCGGAATGACGAAACGGTCACCACGAATCGTCACAAGCTGATCCTGCAGCATTTTGGCAACGGAGGAAGAGCGGATCATAGAATCCAGCTTCTCGCGGATTCGGGTCTCGCCTCCGCGCAGCTCACGGCGGATGGTGGCCAGCTCAGGGCTGGCGGTGTCCAGCACATCGGCATTCTCGTCGATACAGCTGCGGATGGCATCCTCAACATGCTTCTGTTCTGACAGCAGATCACTTTGTGCGAACAAAAGGGTGATGGTCTCATCTTCATGCATCGCCGCCAGAAACCGCTTGACTCTGCGTGCACCGCCGATAGTATTGCCAACAGAAAGGAGCTCGCTGGTTCCCAGCATTCCTCCAATAGAGGCACGTTTCAGGGCCATTTTGATGTCCGTTATGCCGCCGAAGGAAGGAATGCCTTTCAGCCGGTCTACATTCGCCGCTTCGTCCGTAGCCTGCAGCAGCTTTTTCACAGCTTCAAAATCACCGGAAGGCTTGAGGCTTTCCGCCAGCAGCCGTCCCATCGGGGTCTGGGTATATTGCGCCAATTTATTTAAAATCTTGCGATATTCAAGCGTATGCAAAATTTTGTCGTCCAATTACAGTCACAGCTCCCTTCATAGATGGTTACATTATACCTAATTCAGCCGGGTTTCGCTATTTGGGTAAGTTTTCAGGAATAGAAAATCAGATGCAGGCCACAATAACAACTGCACATATCCTTATGCGAAGGCCAAAGGAGGTTAGTTCAGTGAGATTTTTAGGTCATGTGGTCCGTTTTATCGTGGCAGCAATCGTGCTGCTGGTGGTTGGCTGGATTGTCCCGCAGTTCACGATTGGCGGTTTCTGGAGTGCGCTTATTCTTGCGCTAGTCATTGCACTGCTCGGCTGGGTCATTGAGGGCATCTTCGGCAAAAAAACAACGCCCTTCGGCCGCGGCATCGTCGGTTTTCTCGTTAGTGCACTGGTAATCTGGATCGCCCAATTCATCGTGAGCGGTGTCAGCGTCACCGTGCTGGGAGCGCTTCTGGCAGCACTGGTCATAGGCATCATCGACTTGTTCCTGCCGGTCTCCACACCGTTTGAAGCTGCAAAATAAAGAAGAAATCTGCTGGTCTTACTGCAGACACAAAACCCCCTACTCCGGAATTATAGCGGAATCAGGGGGTTTATTGTATTAACTTATGCATAAGACAGGATATTATCGTTCATAGATGCAGTGACTACCGCATTTTTACCGGTACGCTTGGCAGCATATAGGGCATGGTCTGTTTTGCGGAAAAGCATTTCTTTCCCGTCCCCGAGCTGGTAGTCACATAACCCGATACTGACTGTAATTGGCTTGCCCCCGGCATAGGGATGCTCCATCGCCGCAATGTTTAGCCGCAGCTCTTCAGCCGCAGCGTAGGCCTCGTGAAAGCTTTTATCTGTAAAGATCACCGCAAACTCTTCCCCGCCATAGCGGGCCGCAAAATCATTTAAACCAATCAGGCTGCCGACCTTCGCCGCAACCTCCTTGAGCACAAGGTCCCCAACCCAATGACCATAGGTATCGTTGACCCGCTTAAAATTATCGATATCGAACAACGCCAGCTGCAGCCTGAGGCCGTTGCTCTCACACTGCTCCAGCAGCGAAACCAGATATTCATGAAAGGTCTTATGGTTGTAAAGTCCAGTCAGAGCGTCAATCTTGAGCAGTTTGTCCGAGATCGCCCGTTCCACCAAAAGTCCCTGTTCAGACTTGGTCAACTGCTCCAGATGCTCACGCACCTCGCGGGCCCGGATAATGACAGCCTGAGTCATGGCAACAAACACGATAAATACACACTCCACCATCAAAAACTCCAGCAATGGCTTCTCCAGCATTCTCCGCTCCAGCCCGAAGTAAATTCCGCCATAGAACAGCAAGCTGAATGCACCCAGCACACCCAGAAGCCTCTGGTCAAAATAAATAAGAGCGATCATTATAGGCAGCATAAGTGTCATCTGCGCTCCATCCACAAAGGGCTCAAGGACAAAATACATAAGATAAGACACAATGAACCCGCACACGACCACCACCTGCTTGTGATACAGCAAAGTGGACCGGAGCCACATTTCCGCTGTCATCATGGCTATAAGAATCATGAGATTGCAGCCGATGAACAGATGCCCTTTAGTCGGAATTAGGACCGTTCGGACCTCAACCGCAGAATCCGACAAAACAAATAACAGCTGGGCTACCAGCATGAAAAAGACAATAATCCAATATCCGGTCAATATTTTACGGTGCCATTTCTCCGTATTCAGTGAAATTTGGGCTAAATTAATGTGGATCCCCTACTTCTCAAGCTATAATATAATTGCTTTAAGTATAATGAATTTTAAACTTTTTTGCATCATTTTTTTGCAAATTTCGACAAAGTTTGGAGTTTGCTTGCGGGAAGGAAGTTTTCCATTGATTTTCCAAGACTTCTTGGCCCAATTAAGCTATGCTAGAGGCACGCAAGGCTCACCACTATTCCTGGAGGAGGATGAAGATGATCCGGAGA
Source organism: Paenibacillus sp. P3E (assembly GCF_001909045.1). Classification (NCBI taxonomy): domain Bacteria; kingdom Bacillati; phylum Bacillota; class Bacilli; order Caryophanales; family Paenibacillaceae; genus Paenibacillus; species Paenibacillus sp. P3E. The sequence continues at coordinate 9,310 of NZ_LVWH01000196.1, forward strand.
TTTACCATTCTACTGTCCATCGGTTTGCTGCTAGTACTGTCCGCCTGCGGAGGAACAAGCAGTAACACCAACGACGCAACTTCCAAGAATGAAACGGCTGATGCCGGAATTACGGCAAAAGAAGAACTCATCATTACAGCAGCGAACTACAGTTTTGATCAAAAGACGTACCATCTGAAAAAAGGGGTTCCGGTAAAGATTATTTTTAAAAATGAGAGCGGTAATCATGGCATACTGATTCCGGAGCTGAATCTGCGGCTGGACGGCAAAGATGCCTCCCGGGTTATTGTCCCGGATGAAGCCGGAACGTTCGAAATGACCTGCGCGATCATGTGCGGCTCGGGCCACAGCGGGATGAGCGCTCAGGTGATCGTAGAGTAACAGCCATACTCATACAGTCAATCTATATTAGGGCATGCATATACAAGGCGGGCCCCAGGCAATCTTACTGCCTGGGGCCCGCCTTTTCATGCGTCCGCCATTCAACTGTCCTGTTCGATCAGTTGAATCCATTCATTATATTCACGCTGGAGCTTGGCATATTCCGCCTGAAGTCTGCGATGCTCCTCCGACAGCTTGTCCAGCTCGCCCTGCCGCAGTTCAAACTGTGCCTGAACCAGGCGCAATTGGCCCTGAACCAGCTCATAGTTCCCGCCGATCTCAGCAAGCTGCTGCTGCACTTGTGCATACTCCCGGCTCATGGAGTCCGTTTTCGCTTCGGCCTGTCCGGCTTCCTGCTCCCAAATCTCAATCTCCTCACGCAGCTGAGCTTCCGTCTCGTTCCACAGCCTCTGACTCTGCTCAAGCTCCTCGTATTTGCGCTTCCATGAGGCTTCCACCTCGCGGGTTTCGCGCAGAGCTTCCTGCTGTTCCACCGCCGCAGCGGCGGCTTCCCGCCCGGCCTCATACAGCTCTTCCAGACGGCGGGCATTTTCTTCACCTTCGGCCTCCAGAAGCTCGTATCTTTCTTTCAGCTGCTCACCGTCCTGCAGCACCTCATCATACTGCGCAATGAGCTCCTCATAACGTCCGCGCAGCGCTGCCAGCTCCTTGCGGGAGGCTTCGGCTTCTTCGCGATGCTGACGGCTCTCGGTTTCTGCCTCGGCCCGCAGTCCGGATTCACGGTCAAGCTGCTGCACCATGCCGTCCGCTTGCCCCCGCAGTGTATCGATCTCACGCTGCAGAGTCAAAGACTTCTCTTCCGCTTCCAACAGCTTCATCTCCAGCTCCCCGATAGCCTCCATATGCTTGTCGGCAAGTTCTTTCCAGTCTGCCGCTTCCGCTGCGGACTGGGTGAACTGACCTTGCAGCTGATGCAGGCTGGCCTTGGCTTCACCGAGGGACTCGCGGAGCGTTGAAGCTTCTTCCTGCTTCGCCTCATAACGCTGGCGCAGCTCTCCCAGTTCGTCACTGAGCAGGTCTCCGAGTTCATTAGCAGAACGCAGTTCTTCCTGAACCCGGCTCAGGCTATCCGCAGTTTCCTGCAGCGAAGCTCTAAGCCCTGCCGCTTCGTTCTGCGCGGCCTCATGACGTTCACGCAGATTCTCCAGCTCCTCGAGCTGCAGTGTTCCCTGCTGTGCTGCGGTACGAAGCTCTTCTGTCAGCTGTTCTTCGCGCAACAGCACCGCTTCATATTGAGCCAGCAGTGTCATGCGGGAATCACGCTCGCCCTTCAGGCCAGCTTCGGCTGCACGCAGCCTGGACTGCAGCTGCCCGGTGCCGCCGCGAAGCTCGCCAAGCTGCTTCTCCAGCTCCAGTACTTGCTGCTTATGCCGATGCTCCTGCGTGCCTTGCGACTGCCGGAGCTCCTTATTCTTGGCAAGCTCCTTCTGAAGCGCCTCGCGCTCCTCTGTGAGCTCCTTCTCCAGTGCGGACTTGGTATCTGCCAGCTCCTTGCTGAGTGATGAGCGGATCTCCACAATCTCGCCACCGAGCGACTCCCGGGTCTGGGTGAGCTCCACTTCAAGCTGGGATAGGGTTTCCGCCTTCTCCCGCTCCAATGTCTCGCGCAGGGTCTGCAGCTCCTTGAGGTGAGCAGCTTTCAGTTCTTCCAGCTGCTGCAGACGGGCCGCCTCAGCGGCAGCAAGCTCCTGCCGGCGGCTCTCACGGGCTGCAGTCTGCTCCTGCTCATAGCTCTCGCGCAGGGTCAACAGCTCTGCTTCACGCGCCTTAAGCTCTTCAGCCAGTTGCTCGCGGGCAGCCGTTGCTGCCGTCTCCGCTTCCAGCAGCGCCTCGGCATGCAGCTTCCGCTCCTGCTCCTGAATCTCCAGGTGCCGCCTGCGCTCCTCTTCGGCAGCGGCAATCAGACGGGCAGCCTCCTCCTTGGCTGCTGCCTCCATCCGTTCGTACTCTTCCTGCCGCTCCTTCTGCGCTTCCGTAAGGCGTGTGACTTCTACACGTAGCTCCGTACGCTCTCCGGTCAGCATATTCAGCTCATTCTTAAAGTCTTGCACCTGAATGGCCTGCTCTGCCATATGTACAGCAGCAAGCACCGCGATCCGCGGGGTATCCAACTGGGAATGTGATTTGGAGATTGCGCGCATATGCTCGTCTACATAGCGGGCAACCTGTTTCATATATTCAGTGCTGCTTCCTACAAGTTTATAAGATGTTCCATATATCTCCACGGCGACACGAGTCCGGTCCATAGCCACAGTTGTGCCCTCCTTTGTATGTGTGCTGATTCTAAGCTGGTATCTCTGCTCCTATTGTAGCGTCATTTATTCTCTTTTGCCAAAAAGCCGTACATTTCATAGATTCTGCCGGTAGCCGCCGTAGCCCCAAGGGTTAGAAAAAAACCGCAGCGAACTCCGTTTGTAAATGGATTCGCTGCGGCTTTGCACAATTCCTGCTACTTTCTTAATTCTGCGCCAAAAGTTTGCTGAAGTGCTGATACGACCCTATCATGCACTTCTACAACCTCTTCGTCGGTCAGGGTATGATCGGTATGGCGGTAGAGCAGTGAAATGGCCACGCTCTTCTTGCCGCTCTCCATCTTGCCTCCCGTGTACACATCAAATACCTGAACATTCTGCAGCAGAGTTCCGCCGTTCTCACGGATGGAAGCCAGCAGGTGACCTGCAGGCACTGCAGAATCCACCACAACTGCGATATCCCGCTCCATGCCCGGGAAGCGCTGCAGCTCAGTGTACTGTATATTGGTGCGTGCGTTGCTGTAGAGCGGCTGAAGCAGCAGCTCGGCCACGTAGGTATCTTCCAGATCCAGCCCGCGCTGCAGCTCTGGGTGGAGCTGTCCAAGCGTTCCCAGCTTCACTCGGCCTTCAGTACCCTGCAAGTATATCGAAGCCGAACGGCCCGGGTGGTAATCCTCAGGAGCATCGCCTTCATAAACCACGCTGCCCGCAAGGCCCAAGTGGTTAAATATAGTTTCCAGCGCACCCTTCAGGTCGAAGAAGTCCACAGGCTGCACGGCTACATTCCATTGCTTGGATGCACGGCTTCCACTCAGCAGAAGTCCCAGCACCGGCAGCTCACGGGGCTGGCGGGTGAGCTGATCTTCGTCTGTGAAGAACACATTCCCGATTTCGAACAGCGCCAGATCACTTTGACGGCGGTTCGTGTTGTAGCGGGCGATTTCCAGCAGCTGTGGAATCAGACTAGTGCGCAGTACACTGCGGTCCTCGCTCATCGGCATCGCCAGTTTGACAGAAAGCTTGCCTTCAGCAAGCGCCGGGAAAAGCTTGCTTTGCTCCGGCTGAATGAAAGAATACCCCATAACCTCCTGATAGCCCCCATGTGCCAGCAGACGGCGCAGTTCACGGCGCTGGGACTGCTTGCTGGTCAGTGCTCCAGGTGTAGTCACACCCTCAATCAAAGTTGTAGGGATATTGTCATAGCCGTATAACCGGGCGATTTCTTCAATCAGATCGACATCATAGCTGATATCGCCGCGTCTTGTCGGAATCTGCACCTCTACGAGCCCCTGTCCCGCATCTCCGCACTTGAAGTGCAGACGGTTGAACAAAGTCTTCACTTCCAGCAGTGACAGTTCTGTGCCGAGATAACGGTTAAGCTTCTCCAGGGATAAGGTGAGCACCTTCTCTTCCGCAGTCTCCGTCCCTGCCTGCACAATACTCTCGTGAACAGAACCTCCGGCATATCGGGCAATCAGGGAAGCTGCGCGGTTCAATGCAGAGATCACGGCATTCGGATCGACTTCTTTCTCGAAGCGCAGGGAAGCTTCGGAGCGCAGACCCAGCTGTCGTGAGGTTTTGCGGATCGTCCCGCCGTCGAACTTAGCCGATTCCAGTACAATATTGATGGTTTCATCTGTTACTTCAGTCTGCAGTCCGCCCATGACTCCGGCCAGACCCACAGCCTTCACCCCATCGGCAATAACCAGCATTTGCGGCTCCAGCTTGCGCTCCTGTCCGTCAAGAGTGGTCAAAATCTCGCCGTCCTTGGCAAAACGCACACTCAGTACGCCGCCTTCCACTTTGTCGCCGTCAAATGCATGCAGCGGCTGTCCGTACTCCATCATCACATAGTTAGTGATGTCCACGATGTTATTAATCGGACGAACCCCCGCAGCCATCAGGCGGTTCTGAATCCAGAGCGGGGATGGCGCAGTCTTCACTCCGGCAATGTAGCGCACCGAATAATGCGTGCAGTAGTCATCGTCTTCTATCCGGACAGAGATGGAGTCGGAGGCTGAGCCGCCCGATTCTACCAGATCAGCTGCCGGATCAGGCAGCTTAAGCTCACGTCCGAGAATTGCGCTTACTTCGTAGGCGGCACCAATCATGCTTAGACAGTCTGAACGGTTAGGCGTCAGATCGAAGTCGAGAACTTCATCATTCAGATCCAGCACCTTCAGAATGTCCTGACCGATTTCGGTGTCCTCAGGCAGCACCAGAATGCCCTCCTGCAGTTCCTTGGGCAGCAATTTATCGTTCAGCCCCAGCTCCTTGGCGGAACAGATCATCCCCTGCGACAATACGCCGCGAAGCTTGGCTTTTTTGATATCCAGACCAGGCAGCTTGGCACCCACCAGTGCTACAGGAACCTTTTGTCCAGCGGCCACGTTCTTGGCTCCGCAGACAATCTGCAGATCCTCGTCTTGTCCTGCATCTACAATGCATACATTCAGCTTATCGGCGTCAGGATGCTTTTCTTTCGATTTGACATAGCCGACCACTATGCCGGAAAGGCCTTTGTTGCGCCGCTCCACACCGTCAATCTCGATGCCGGCGGTCGTAATTTTCTCTGCCAGCTCATCTGCGGTAACGCCCTCAAGCGATATATATTCCGTGAGCCAGGAGGTTGATACTTTCATGTTCGCACACTTCCTTTTGTTTCAGATGTATTTATCTACGTGCCGGATTTGCTTGGCAATGCGGAAACAGTGAGCAGCATTGGATCTCTGTACTTCCGTTTTAAAATCATTCGTTAATAGGGTCCCTGCGGGGAATGTTTGGAATTCCGGCCGCTGTTAGATTTGAATCTCCTGATTTAAACCGCTGATCGCGGTAGAAATCCAAACCTAAAGGCGGACGCGTTCGCTCCTCCAGTTCCAAACTTCCCCTCCGGTCCATTTGTTAACAGATTGATAAAACAGAAACAAAGATCCTCGATAGCTGATCCTGCCCGCCCAGCCTCTTACCCGCCAAAAATCTAAATCCCCTTGAACTGCTTCACAAAAGCCATATCATTCGTGTAGAAATGACGGATGTCATCGATACCGTACTTCAGCATCGCTATCCGTTCGACACCCATACCGAAGGCGAAGCCGCTGTACTCCGCAGGATCATAGCCGCCCATTTCCAGCACGTTCGGGTGAACCATGCCGGCGCCCAGGATTTCCAGCCAACCGCTCTGCTTGCACAGACGGCAGCCGTCTCCGCCACATTTGAAGCAGCTTACATCCACCTCAACACTCGGCTCGGTGAACGGGAAGAAGCTTGGACGCAGGCGGATGCCCGCGTGCGGCCCGAACATTTCTTGGGCAAACTGCTGCAGCGTGCCCTTCAGATCGCTCATGCGGATATGGCGGTCAATCACCAGACCTTCAACCTGATGGAACTGGAAGGAGTGGGTCGCATCATCATCATCGCGGCGGAATACCTTGCCGGGACAGATGATTTTGACAGGGGCTTCGCCCTTCATGGCCTGCATGGTGCGAACCTGGACCGGTGAGGTCTGCGTGCGCATGAGGATATCCTCCGTCAAATAGAAGGAATCCTGCATATCACGGGCCGGATGGTTCTTCGGCAGGTTGAGCGCTTCAAAGTTATAGTAATCCGTTTCCACCTCTGGCCCTTCCGCCACCCGGTAGCCCATGCCAATGAAAATATCCTCGATCTCCTGAACCACCCGGCTAAGCGGATGAATTCCGCCTTGCGGCAGACTGCGGCCCGGCAGGGTTACATCCACTTTTTCCGCATTCAGGCGGTTTTGGGTCTCCTGCTGCTGGAAGGCCTCTTGTTTGTTTTCGATAATTTCCTCAATGGCGCCCCGCACCAGATTGGCTACCTGGCCGATCACCGGGCGCTCCTCCGCGCTGAGCCCGCCCATACCACGCAGAACCTCTGTAAGTTCGCCTTTTTTACCCAAGTACTTTACACGCAAATCATTCAGAACCTGCGGATCGGTAACTTCCTTCAGCTTCGCTAACGCTTCGACCTTTAATGCTTCAAGCTTTTCTTTCATGGCCGTATACTGCCCCCTTATCATGGTGTTGTCCTATTTGCAACAAAAAAAGGCCTTTCCTCCCGGTAAGGGACGAAAAGACCGTGGTACCACCCTTGTTAGACTGTCTGATGACATCCCCAATAGCATTGTTCTGCTTTCGGCATGACTAAGACCTGTCTCACTTTAGCAGAAATAACGGTCTGCCGCCGGTTTCCCCTACGCTCTCCATCAAGCATGGCTTGAAAGAAATTCAAGGAACTGCTCCGGAGTGAACTTCGGCAGCTCTGCTTCCTAGAAACGCTCTCAATCCACGGCGTCTCCTCCCTGTAAGCCAGGCACTGCGTACTCTTCTCCATCACTGCATTTATCATGAATGCTGCTGAATCAATCCATCTTCTGCTTAGAAGATATGTTTATTTATTATATGCAAAATTAGCCGGTTTGACAAGCGGGACAAATTCAGGCCAATTTTTTATCTTCTTTTAAGCTTCCCTCAAGCTTCAAGGCGTATTTAAGGATTGCTTCTGCAGCTTTAAATACAGCCACAGCAGCAGTTGCTGCTGCGACGGAAATTTCCTACACTATCCATGCTAAGCTCCATCAAGCTCGGCACCGCACTTAGCGTGAAGCGGAGTGATCTGACTTCTTCTGCCCCAATGAATGTCGCCACCTCCTGGAATATGGTGATCATCTCTTTCCTGTTCTCTTGGTTTACCGGTGTTGTCTTTGGAATGATGCCTGCAAACAAAGCGGCAAGAATGTGCCCTATCTACGCCCTGCGCAATGAATAGACTATAGTTGGTTTTACCCATGTTTACGACAGACATACAGCCGCAAGCCTCTTTTTTGGAGGTTTATGGCACTTTTTGGGAGACTTCCGACTTTTTTTGCCTGAAATGCTGCGTTATGCCTATGGCCCTGGACCCTTCTCTGCGGATTATTAATCAGAGAGGGTATCGTTTCCGGTAAAGTTGGGTAATAGGACTCAAGGGCTGGAATATCTAGTAGGAAGCAGGTTATACATAATTTTTTCTAAAAAATAAGGATTTATGTTTCGCGACCATAAATCTGAGAATTAAAGGCAAATCTCCCCCGGATCACGGATCTGAACCTGAGCCGAAGCTTCCGGAGTCTGGAGATTATTAAGCTATATCCACCTATTCCCAGGCAATTGCTCAACATAAGTGCTTCCTTTATACTGATGAGAAGAAACTTCGATCATACCGGGAGATTCCCATTCCTGCCACCTTATTCTTCCCCTGCTCTGTATGACTCGCTTGGATCACAATCTCTTCATTATCCTGCTCACACAAGCAAAAGGTCCACTTATGAATAGACTTAGCGGTAATTAGACAGCATTAAAGAATACTTAATAGTTTTTGCAGGGGGTGGATGAAGTGGCAGGTTTTCCCGAGATCAAAAACACGCGCAGACTAATCCTTTTATTTGCCGCTATCTCCGTTCTTCTGGTGGGTATCAGTATTGCTTCCCTCCTATATTTAAACAACACAATGAATAAATTGTCAGCATCCTTATATAACGATGTGTATCAGAATTCCGAGCTCATTCTAAATGCTGACCGTGACCTGTACCAGTCTGCCTTGGCCCTCCATACTGCTATAAACGCAAATATTAACAGTGAGGAGCGCAGCAAACTGTCTCAGGATTTCGAAGAAAACAATGCCCAGGCGAAGCAGCGTCTTGGCATGGCCAGCTATAATATCAACTCCGTGGAGAATCCGTTTAGCGGGATGAGGCAAAGTGAACGGCTGCTTACTCAGCTGAAAGATGTCTTGGAAAACGTCGATGGCCCTTTTCAAACCTGGAAGGATACAGGCAGGGATCTCATCTCACAGCGGGTCCAGAGCAACTGGAACCCCAAATCGTTCTCTCCACTCCAAACTAATGCTCTGCTGGAGCAAGTCCGGGACCCTCTGGACCAAGCCGAGCAATTGATTGACGACTATGCACGGCAGGTAACTCAGGAATTCCGGGATAAAAAAAGCTCACTGTTCGCGTTGTACTCCCTATTCCTGTTTTTGCTGGTACTCGTTATTATTTATCTCTGCCGTAAGCTAATTACCCTTCAAAATGAAATGCTTGAGGAGAAGTCCCTGTATCAATTAATTGGCGAGACGATGTCCGACTTTATTATTTTGACAGATCCTAACGGGTTGATCTTATACGCTTCCCCTTCCCATTCGGGCCTGCTCGGATATATCCCGTCCAAAGGTGCTCCGCTCTCCAATTATATTAGGGAGGCGGAGATTACCTGGGCGAAGCTCAAAAGCGTGGTACAGGCCCCCCCGCGGATTTCCGAGCTGCGCATGCGTTCAGTAGAGGGACACTGGGTATGGCTTGAAACGAAGGTTACCCCGATTAAGGGCAGCGGCGCTTTTCCGGCGCAGTTCATGCTGGTATCGCGTGAAATCACCCAACGGAAGCAATATGAGGAACGCCTGCACAAGCTGGCCTTTTATGACCATCTGACTGCAATTCCTAACAGAGCCCATTTCAAGATGTACATGGAGAATCTGATCAATCAGCCGGAGGAACGCAAACAGAATATTGCGCTGGCCCTGCTCGACTGTGACCGCTTCAAGCAACTGAATGACACGCTTGGCCATCTGGCCGGAGATGAATTCCTGCAATTGCTCTCACGTGAGCTACAGCAGACCGTCAAGGGATCCGGACAGGCTTTCCGGATCGGAGGAGACGAGTTCGCCGTAGTGCTGCACCGCTTCACCAGCCCTGAGATGCTTGATGAGATCCTGGCCCGGCTGCTGCAACTCTTCAATAAATCCTGGTCGATCAACCAAGGCTCCAGCTTCCATACATCAGCCAGCATAGGAGTATCGCTATACCCGCAGCACGGCAGCAGTATTAATGAATTGCTCCGGGCCGCCGACCTGGCAATGTACCGCTCTAAGAATCACGGCGGCAACGAAGCCAATCTGTACAGCGAGCTTGTAGATGAAGAATATTCGGACCAGCCCAAATAAGCTATTCCCGTAAGGGGGAGCATTGGCTCCAGAGGACATATAAAAATGATAGTCCAAGTCAAAACTAAATTCTTATATTTTGACAAAAAGAGCTATTCTGACGGCCCCCTGGCGGGTTGCCGTACAGAACAGCTCTTTTATTGTATCTTAACTGGTGAGCTGCAGCGGATCATCCTTACCTCCGCTGTTCTCCTGCAATCGTTCCCGGATCGTTACCTTAACCAGCTCCTGGCTGCCGGAGCAGTCAATGAAGCGGTCTGCGGCCCCGTCCTTCTCTTCCCAGTCATTCAATCTTAGAATGTAGCCTACCGACGCAGTTTCTGGGAGCACTTCGATCCGAGCCACAGCATGGCCATTTTCCATCTGCCGGAAATCGCACTGGCCATCCTGGATGCCTGTACCCCACATCCATAGATTCCAGCCCCGGTAATCACCATCCGGACGTTCATAATGGATCTCAATGATTTTGGACCTTGGCTCAGGCTGACCGTATTTATCATAGAGAATCATCATAGACAACCCTTCAAGCTCTACCTCTGCACCCTGGACAGTACGGAAGGCATCTGTTCCTGCTGAGGTATGATCCACAACGATATTCCAGCAGCTATCCGTTTCGGGGAGCTTATGGCTGATCGGCCCGGGATTAGCATTAAATATGACTACGATATTGTTCCAGACGTCACCACCGGCGTTATTCTTCAGCAGATAGGAGACCACTCCGCCCTCACAGCGGAGGAATTCCAGCGAACGCTCGATCTCCTGACGTCCATGAAGCCGGAAAGCCGGATGATTTCTCCGCAGCGCAATAAGTCCTTTGTAGTACTCAAAGACGGGAAGGAACTTCGCTTTGTTCTCCCAACGGATGGCATTGATGGCATCGGGGCTCCGGTAGCTATTGTGGTCTCCGTATTTACTGCGCAGGAATTCATCACCTGCTTGCAGAAAGGGAATGCCCTGTGAGGTTAGGATGATCCCGTTCGCCAGCAGAGACCGCCGTACAATCTCATCGCCGAGAATATCCTGCCGGTCAACCGCGAAGTAGGGATCGGCATCGGCAACTGCGGCTTCTACCACACCACCGTTCTTCAGCCGTCCATTCTCCAGTTCCGGCAGTTTGGCCGCCTGGCGCAGACCCTGCGTGGCAAGTACCTTATCCCACAGATTCAAATTATCGTGTGCAGTCACATAATTCACCGTTTCCACCGGAGAATCTGTAAATTCATGAATGGCTCCCTTGATCCCGGAAGCAACCGCACCTTCCTTGTCATATTCCCCGGTTACAAAGCCTTTGCCCCAGCCATCGCTGTCGCCTTTGATCGCAGAGCGGAAGTTGTCATTGAAGACTGCATATCCCTTGCCTTTTTGCACACCTTTTAGTGTTTTGGTAGCTAACGGAGAATCCCCGCCAGTCCAAGGCTCACCGTAGATCAGCAGATTCGGGTTGATCTCCAGACGCAGTTCCTCCGTAAGTTCACGCATGGTCACACTATCCATCAGTCCCATGAGATCAAAACGGAACCCGTCAAGGTGATATTCGGAAGCCCAGTAGGCTAATGAATCCTTAATATATTTGCGCACCATCGGCCGTTCCGTGGCCAGCTCATTGCCGACACCGGAACCATTGGAGAGGCGGCCGTTATAGTCATGCCGGTAGAAATAATCGGGAACCAGCGGCTGAAAAGGTCCTTTTTCCACAGAATAGGTATGATTGTATACGACATCCATAATCACGGAGATCCCTTTACTGTGCAGCGCCTGTACCATTTCCTTCATCTCACGAATGCGGGTTCCCGGATCTGACGGATTGGTGCTGTACGAACCTTCCGGCACGTTATAGTGCTGAGGATCATATCCCCAGTTGTATTCAGTGAAAAAAGGTTCCGCTCCCTTTCCGCTGTCTGCTCCGAGTTCATTAATAGTCTGAAAATCAAATACCGGAAGCAGGTGCACATGGGTAATGCCTAACTCCTTCAAATGATCAATACCCAGCGCATGTCCCGCAGAATCCCGCAGCCCGAATTCAGTAAAAGCCTTGAATTTGCCTTTATGCAGCATACCGGAGTCCTCTGACGAAGAGAAGTCCCGTACATGCAGTTCATAGATCACAGCATCAGCAGGATGAGGCAGAGCAGGAGAGCTATCTAAGACCCAGGCTTCCGGATCAGTGCCACGCAAGTCCACAATGGCTGATCGTATACCGTTGGCCGACACCGCCTTGGCATAAGGGTCCGCTGCCTCTTTAATCGTTCCGTCTTCAAAAACGGCGCGGTACATATAATACTTGCCTTTCAAATCCCCAGAGAAACGGGCCTGCCAGACCCCGCCCTCCTGACGCTGCATATTCACGATACGCCCGCTGTCCCGGTCACCGTAGTTCACGGTTTCTGTCCCATTCCCCCCGGTATTATACAATACCAGCGACACGGTGAAAGCTGTGGGCACCCATACTTTGAAGAGGCTGTAATCTGCAGTATAGGTCAATCCAAGATCATTGCCTGTATAAATTTCTATTGCTTTCTCTGCATTTATATAATTGCTGTTCATTCATGATCACCATCCCAGTGTTCTCCCCACAGTTGCCGGAAAACGGATCTACTGCTGCTATTATCCAACTATTTCCACATCATTTAAAAATAATACTTGCACGGCTTTGCAAGCGGAGCATCAGGAGTACAGTCTTGCTCAGGTCCAACCCATGACTTGGCTTAACATATTATATGTAACACGATGTTCACAAGTTTGGGTCCAGCAGCCTATTCTGCTGTCTATACTTCCTATATCGGTAGTGATGACTTCTCAATTAAGCTTATCAAGCAAAAGCCGCTATTCTATCGGAAGTATAACCTGCTATGGATTGGATAGCTACTGTAAATTGATGTTATGTACTAACTCATAGCCTATCATATCCTTCTGACGCAGCACCACTATACAATGTTACAACTACTATTTAGAAACAGGCGATCCGCTTAGTAATAAAAAAAACCAGCCCCCCAATTAGGAGGCCGGCATAAAGTAGTTGGAAAAGTAGACTTGCTAAAAAACGGAGTAATGCTTGAAGCAATAATTAATTCACACTGCTCTGCACAAGTGCAGCAACTTCCTCGGCGGTACCGAGCTGCAACGCTTTTGCTGCCATTTCCTTCATGTCTGCGGCAGAGAGCTTGGAAATCTGGCTCCGTGCCGGGAGAATAGAGGTGGCACTCATACTGAATTCGTCAAGACCGAGGCCCAGCAGCAGCGGAATCGCCGTGCTGTCACCAGCCATTTCGCCGCACATGCCCGTCCATTTGCCTTCAGCATGGGCAGCATCGATTACAATTTTGACCAGGCGCAGAATAGCCGGGTTGTATGGCTGATACAGGTAGGATACCCGTTCGTTCATCCGGTCTGCAGCCATTGTATATTGGATAAGGTCATTGGTTCCGATACTGAAGAAATCCACTTCCTTGGCGAACTGGTCAGCTAGAACAGCTGTGGAAGGAATCTCCACCATAATGCCAAGCTGAATGTTGTCAGACACTTCCTTGCCTTCTTCACGGAGCTTGGCCTTTTCCTCCAGCAGCAGATCACGGGCTGCACGGAATTCACCAAGCGTAGCGATCATAGGGAACATGATCCGCAGATCACCGTGGGCACTTGCTCTGAGTAGTGCGCGGAGCTGGGTGCGGAAAATATCCTGACGATCCAGACACAGGCGGATCGCCCGGAATCCGAGGAAAGGGTTCATTTCCTTAGGTAGATCCAGGTACGGCAGTTCCTTGTCACCGCCGATATCCAGTGTACGTACTACAACCGGCTTGCCGCTCATATTCTCCAGCACTGTGCGGTAAGCATTGTACTGAATTTCTTCGGAAGGAAGCTTGTCGCGGCCCATGTACAGGAACTCCGTCCGGTACAGGCCTACACCTTCGCCGCCATTCTCGATTACACCATTCACATCATTTGGTGTACCGATGTTGGCAGCCAGCTCTACATGCTTGCCGTCAGCGGATACGGTCGGCTCGTCGCGGAGCTTTTTCCACTCGGCGATTTGCAGATCATAGGCTGCCTGCTTGGCTTTGTACTCCGCTACCTCAGCATCGCTCGGGTTGATCAGAACATCACCGTTCAGACCATCCACAATCACCAGATCACCTGCCTTGACTTCGGACAGTACATTCTTGGTGCCGACTACCGCCGGAATTTCCAGGGAGCGGGCCATAATGGCCGAGTGCGAGGTGCGTCCGCCGATATTCGTCGTAAAGCCCTTGACGAAGTTGCGGTTCAGCTGTGCTGTATCAGAAGGCGTCAAGTCCTGGGCAATAACAATGACTTCCTCACTGATCTCGGCAGGACTGACATAATGGATACCCAACAGATGGTTCAGCACCCGTTTGGTCACATCGCGCATATCAGCTGCGCGTTCCTGAAGGTACGCGCTTTTCATATTTTCAAACATCTCAATAAACTGAGTGGCAACTTCATTTAAGGCATAGTCCGCATTAACCATTTCCTCACGGATTTTGTCCATTACGGGACTGATCAGCTCAGGATCTTCCAGAATCAGCAGATGGGATTCAAAGATCTCCGCTTTCTTCTCGCCCAGTTCAGCGAGGGTGCGTTCCTTGATGCTCTGCAGCTCGGCTTTGGACTTCTCCAGCGCGTCTGTCAGTTTGGCAACCTCTGCCTCCACATTACCTACAGCCGTTTTTGTAATGGTATAATCCGGATGTTCCAGGATAAAGGCACGGGCTACGGCAATACCTGCTGAAGCCGCGATTCCTGAAATTTTACTCATGCAGCTCTCCCAGCCCTTCTTTAACCATAACTTCCTGAAGTGCGCTCAGCGCTTCGGACTCTTGACTGCCTTCAGTAATCAGAGTCAGAGTATCGCCTGCTTCAAGACCCAGAGACAAAACGCCAAGGATGGACTTAAGGGTTACTTTTTTACCTTTAGCTTCTGCAAAAGCTTCGGTTTCTTTGAATTTTGTTGCTGTATTTACCAGCGCTGTTGCCGGGCGTGCGTGAATTCCGTCTTCGTCGATAATTCTGAATGTTTTTTGCATGATAATATCCAACTCGCTTTCTGTTCATATAGGATTTGTTTTTTTATGGTGAAGGCTACGCTCCCTTTAATTATAAAGGAAGCGCTGCGCCATTGCACATCTTACAGGATACTGATGATATCCTTGTCGCCGATAACCACTTTACCCGGCTTCTTCAGTGTAACTGCAGAACCTTCTGGCAAATTGGAGAAAATGACTGGTGAAATTACGGAAGGCGCATGAGCCTTAACGTACTCCAGATCAACTTCCATAATCGGCTGTCCTGCGGCTACCAGATCGCCTTCTTCGACCAGGATCGTGAAACCCTGACCTTTAAGCTTAACTGTATTTACGCCGATATGAACAAGTACTTCCTTGCCGCCATCGGACATGATACCAATCGCGTGCTTGCTTGGGAAGACGTTGAACACTTTACCGTATACCGGGGAAGCAATCTTACCGTCATCTGACAGGAACGCAAAACCGTCACCAGTCATCTTCTGGGAGAACACCGCATCCGGCACCTGTGTAATATCGAGCAGCTCCCCGTTGACCGGAGATACGATATCCTCAGGAATAATCGCTGTGCCTTCTTCTCCTGTCTTTTTCTCCAGCTCAGGCTGCGGGGCAGCTGGTGCGGCAGCTGGAGTTCTGCCGTTCATTACATCCTGAATCTGTGATTTGATCGTATCGGAACGGGTTCCGAAGATCGCCTGCACGTTGTTGCCGACTTCGAGCACGCCTGATGCGCCAAGCTTCTTCAGACGGTTCTTATCCACGCCGGCTTTATCTTTAACTTCTACACGAAGACGTGTAATACAAGCGTCCAGATGAGTAATGTTTTCTTTACCGCCCAGTGCGGACAAAATGTTGCGCGGCAGATCATCACCGCTTCTGGATACATTCTCTGCGCTTATTTCCTCTACATCTTCGGAAGGATCTTCACGTCCCGGTGTTCTGAGGTTGAACTTCCGGATTACAAAACGGAATCCAAAGTAATAAATAACCGCAAGCACAAGACCTACCGGAATAACCAGCCACCATGCTGTACGGTTTGGAATCACACCGAACAACACATAGTCGATGAAACCGCCGGAGAAGGTCATCCCGATTTTGACATTCAGGATGTGCATGGTCATAAAGGACAAGCCGGCAAATATAGCATGTACTGCGAACAGCAGCGGAGCTACGAACAGGAATGAGAATTCCAGTGGCTCAGTAATCCCGGTCAGGAAGGAAGTCAGTGCCGCTGAAACCATCAAACTGCCGACAACCCGTTTATTCTCAGGTCTGGCTTCATGATAGATCGCCAGCGCCGCTGCAGGCAGACCGAACATCATGAACGGATATTTACCGGTTGTAAAGGTACCCGCTGTGAAATCCACGCCGTCACGCAGCTGCTGCATGAATATCCGTTGGTCACCGCGAACGAGATCCCCGGCCTTATCGACATAGCTGCCGAACTCATACCAGAACGGCGAGTAGAAGATGTGATGCAGACCGAATGGAATCAGGGAACGCTCGATGACCCCGAAGATGAAGGCCGACAGCGTCAGGTTCGTGTTGATCATACTCTGCGATACATAGTTCAGACCGTGTTGAATTGGCGGCCAGATGATCGTCAGTGCAAGCCCGAGAAGCAGGGAAGTGACTGCCGTCATAATTGGAACAAAACGTTTACCCGCAAAGAAGCCGAGATAGGACGGAAGCTCTATACGGAAGAACCGCTTGTACATAGACGCTGCTAGTATCCCGACCAGGATACCGCCGAAGACGCCAGTCTGCAGGGTTGGAATCCCAAGTACACTCGCATAGGCGAAGTCCTGCTTGCTCAGCACCCATGCATTAATGCCAAGCACAGTTCCCATGGTCACGTTCATGACGAGGAACCCGATAATAGCCGCAAGCCCGGCTACCCCTTCACCGCCGGCAAGCCCGATGGCTACCCCGACTGCAAAGAGAAGTGACAGGTTACTGAAGACAATTTGTCCCGAATTCATCAAAACATTGGCAATGGCTTGAACCACATTATTCTCCAGTGCCGGAACGTATTGGAGGAAGTCAGGGTTAACCAGCATGTTGCCGATCCCAAGGAGCAAGCCTGCCGCAGGCAGAATGGCCACTGGAAGCATAAGCGCCTTACCGACCCTTTGCAACACACCAAACATTTTTTTGAACATTGAGGTCACTTCCTTAATTGTTAATTTCGTTCAAACAGAAGCCAAAAAAGGCATGAGCAACACAGCATACAGGTTGTTCCTCTAACACAAGGTTAGATTACCCCGACTTGGGGCTGGACAACCAAAATACTGTAAATCACTCATGCCTGATCGTATCAGTTACACGCTTTGTATTCTGTTTAGTTTAACCAGGGATCATTGTAGCACCGTTCTTTTGAACATGCAAGCACAAAAATAACCCCGCAAACAAAGGGTTATCTTGTTTTGATTCCTACTCCGGAAGCTCCATATCTTCTTCATCCTCTTTCTTCTGGGCCAGCCGCTGCAGATGAATCGTCAGGTAGCTTACCTCTGCTGCATACACGGGAATATGCACCCGCTGCTCAATGACCTTAGTCAGCTTCCAGGCCAGCATATACATCTCGGGGTATTCGCGTTTCATCAGTCCATCGAGCGATGAGGTCTCCCGCACAGTCTCCCCCCGGCGCAGCCGTTCCAGTACGAAACGCAGATGGGTCACGAGACGGGAATAATCCAGCGAATCTCTCGGGATATGATAATCCAGATTGTCTTCCACCAGGTTCACCATATCACCGATCAGCAGGGAATGCTGCTTGACCTCGGAGATATGCCGGTTGCTGAGTGCGCTGACAATATGCAAGGCAACAAAACCAACCTCATCCGGCGGCAGCTTTACCCCCATCGCCGCGTTAATCCGTTCCACCGCATACTCCGCCAGGTTGTATTCTTCCGGGTAGATTTCTTTGGTTTCGTACAGAAACGGGTTATGAATGGCTATATTCTGCTCGTTTCGGCGGATGGCGAACGAGATATGGTCAGTAAGCGCTATATGGATATGCTCATTCAGCGGCTGGCGGCTGCTCTGCATAATGTGCAAAACAATCTCCTGCATGACCTCTATGAGCTTCTCTTCGACCTGGGGAACGAGTTGCTTATATTGTTCCTGTTCCTCCTGGTTACGGAGAATAAACATCTTCTCCACAGAGGACAGATTGATCCGGTCGCGTGTTTTACGGTTAAACCCGATGCCCTTGCCAATGACAACCACTTCGGCATATTGGGGATGCTGGGCGATTATCACATTATTATTGAGTACTTTCGCTACTGTTATGCTGCTCACTACGTACACCTCTTCGAATTACGGATTTCGAACTTAAGCAGCAAATATCTTAAAATAAGACTAAACACCATTATACTTAATATTCATTCTAAACATCAAGCTATAATACATGTTTTTTAGTCCAAAATCAGTAAAGAGCAGCGAAAGTAATCATTTCACCCGAAAGGTCTTTGCCGAATATCTGTAGACCAGAAACAAGGCAATCAGCACATAGGCAGCAGAAGCCAGCAGCACTGTCACCGCAAAATGGGCTGGGGTACTCTGAAACTGCATGCATATAATGCCCACACCCAATACAATACTGTTCATGATACTGAAGAATGGATTCTTCACGTTCAGTTCTGTGCTGTAGGGCTGAAAAATATAGTACATAAACAAATGATGCACGGAAAAAAACAGCGACAGGCCAAGAATCGCACCGCTGAAAATCAGCGTATCCGTCATTCCCCAATTTTCCCCCGATAAGAGAATGAGCACATTTACTACCACACAGATCGCTGCGGCTGGAATCAGATTAAGACCACTGATGCGAAGCAGTCGAACGCGGAAATTGCTCAGGACTGCAGACCGCTCACGGTAAAAGCCATACCGCAGCAGACTAAGGTCGCAGTTGAAGAACATCGCCTTGCATACCCGCTCCCCAATAGAGGTGAAACTCATAACAATGACAAGCATGGGCAGCGTACTCATTATATACTGGACCAGCTTCGAGAATGTATCCGGCGCAGTCAGCAGAATCAGCAGACCGGCTGCAAACAGTGCGCCAATAATCAACAGACGCCGCTGGATGGGTTGAATCAGGAAGCGTCTGTGCCGGGAGAAAAAGATCGCGTTCAGGTAGGCATAGCCGGTTTTGTCCGCAAATTGTCCGGGCCGCAGCTGATTGGATGTGAAATCCTTCTCTTGGGTCTCGACCTGCTTCCTATTTGCCTCTTTCATCATCCGTCCCATATCCAGCAGAGGATCATCAATCTTGGTGACCGCGTCCACTGCGTTACGGTAGCCGGGATACCTGGCAATATACAATGCAGACAAAGCTCCTAGGACCACAAGCGCCACACTCAGGGGAAGGTTGAACATTACTCCATCCATATCCATTAGCGCATTTCCCGTGTACAGAGGCACAAATGCAAGCAAATAACCCACTCCAATGGCGGACCAGACCAGACCGTTTTTTTTGACCAGCACTATTTCCCTCGAATCAAATATCCACAGATGGAGTGCTTCACCGGTAATGCGCCATAGTGAGAGCAGCAAGGACAGAAGCAGCCCTTGCCAGAGCGGTGCGCTATATACATGAGCAAATACCATCATCGCAGGCACAAAATAAATAAAAAAAGTCAGCGCCCTGAGCGTCAGGACAGCATGCATGTACTTGTCGGCGGGCAGCCTCATCAGCTTGACACAAATATATTTATCCCGCTTCGGTTCCAAAATAATGGCGTTGGACACAGTGCCCACCCCAAAACTCAGCAATACAAGCACTTGCAGGTACAGATCGTATTGCTCAGGAAGCGTAAGCTCCTTGGCAGCGAGAACGACAGGCAGATACACGATAAGCCCCAGGTAGGCAAACTTGGTCAGGAAACCCCAGATGATTTTCAGAATAAGGACCACTACGGTAAAAGTCTTCTTCAGGGAGGTCCGGGAATACACGCTGTCATTTACCAGTTTGCCGACCAGAGGTAATCTCCCAAAATAATACAGCAGACGGTTCGCACCCGAGGCCCCCCGGATCTGCATAATGGTGTTCAGCGTGCTAATCATGTTCGCCGCCATCCTTCAGCAATGCAATAATCCGTTCCTCAAACTCAGGACTATGCAGGATGTCTGCAGGGATCTCTTGAAGCACGCCATTGTTCAGCACCACAAGCTCATCACACAGATCGGCAGCAAGCTGCAGAATATGGGTGGAGAAAATAATAATATGATCCTGCTTCATCTCACGGAGCAGCTTCTTGATCTCCAGCGCCACCACTACATCGAACGAAGTAAGCGGCTCATCCAGCAGAATCAGCGGCGGGCGGGTGATGATAAAGCACAGCATCTGGATTTTGTTCTTCATGCCGTGGGAATAGCCTTTGATCAGCCGGTGGCGGTCCTCTTCTTCGAAACGGATAATATCAAAATAGTCCCCGATGGTTTTGCCCGGCTGGATTTTGTCCCGGTTGATGTCCATATAGAATTTCACAAACTCATAACCTGTCAGAAACTCCGGGAGAATGGGCAGCGAAAATACATACCCGATCTCCTCTTCTCGCAGCGGCAGGCTGACTTCATCTCTTCGCAGAAAAGCGCCTCCGCTGTCCATGCGTGTTTCTCCGCTCAGGCAGTTGAACAGTGAAGTTTTGCCGGCACCGTTACGCCCCAGCAGGCCGTAAATTTTACCTTTTTCAAATGTAAAGTCGATACCTTTAAGTACAGATTTGTCATCAAAGCTTTTGCGGATATTATCCAGAATCAGCTGCATATGGCCTCCCTACACTTCTCATTAAGTCGAGGAATAGAAAAAAAGGGATGACAAGCTGAAGCTGCCGGTCATCCCAAGGTTCATGATCCTGTTATTCTGCGGGCTTCTCAGCCAGCGCAACAGGTGCTGGAGCCGTAAGAGCTGAAGGCTTACTGACGGATGAAGCCGCCGGCGCTTTGGAGCCTGCCTTTCCTGCCGTCAATCCTTTGATTAAGGCTTCCACATCGATCCCGGAGACGCTTTTGAGCATTTCAGGAGCCGTAGCCATTAACTGGGTCACATAGTTGCTGACACGGGCAGCTCCCTCTCCGTTGCCGGTATCCACCACAGTCAGCTTATCGATGGAAGCCAGCGGCTCGGCGATACGTCCAGCCAGCTCAGGCAGCATCTTCACGATAATATCGAGCACTGCGGCCTCGCCGAATTTCTGGAACGCTTCCGCCAGCTTCTCTTTGGCTTCTGCTTCCGCAAGACCGCGCAGCCGGATAACCTCGGATTCTGCTTTACCTTTAGCCAGCTCGGCATCCGCCACCGCCTGACCCTCCAGCCTCTTTTGCTCGGAAGTAGCTCTGGCCTGGGTTTCAATACTGTATTGCAGGGCATCCGCCTCACGCATTCTTTTAGCCTTGTCGGCTTCTGCCGCCTGCTCTACCGCATAGCGGTCAGCCTCGGCTTTCTTCTTCACTTCGGCATCATACTGTTTCTCACGCACTTGAATTTCTTTGGCTTGCAGATCAATCTCCCGTTCCTTACGCACCAGTTCGACCTTCATCTGCTCTTCAACCACCGTCTGCTTGGCACGCGCCTCCTGAATGTGGTACGCCTGGTCGGCTTCCGCCTTCGCGGTATCCTGATCACGCTTAAAGGCAGCAACCTTCAGCTGATTTTCCTTGGACGCTTCGGCTATATTCGTATCGCGCAGCAGTTCAGCCTTCTGCCCCTGTTCTTCCGCATTAGCCTTCTGAATTCGTGCATCCCGCAGCGCTTCGGCTTCGGCAATTTCTGCATCGCGCTTCACGGCCGCAATCCGCGGCTTCCCGAGCGCTTCCAGATATCCGTGCTTGTCGCGCACATCCTTAATCGTGAAGGACACGATCTGCAGCCCCATCTTCTTCAGATCACGCGCCGCTACCCCCTGAACCTCCTGGGCAAAACGGTCCCGGTTGCGGTATACCTCCTCCACCGTCATTGAGCCTAGAATCGCCCGCAGATGACCCTCCAGCACCTCCTGTGCTTCGCTCTTCAGGGCTTCAATCGGCTTGCCCATGAACTGCTCAGCTGCCGTGGCCACATCCTCGGTGGAGCTGCCCACCTTGATAATCGCCACCCCGTCGGCAATCACAGGTACACCCTGCTCGGTGTACACCTCCGGCGTCGTCACATCCAGCTTGTGGGACAGCAGCGACATGAATTCAGCCTTCTGAAAAACCGGCAGAATAAACGCACCGCCCCCGCGGACAATCTTAATCTTGCGGCCGGAGCCGTCATCGGAAATATGATTGTTACCCAGGAAAGAACCGGTGACAATCATCCCTTCATCGGGGCCAACCGTTTTATACCGTGCCCAAAATGCAATGCCTAGCACAAAGAGCACCGCAACAACCACTGCAGGTATAAATAAGTATTCAGGCAAACCGTACATTACGCGTCCTCTCCTTTTCGCTTTTCGAATTCAGACACAACCGCAACACCTTCTTTGACTTCAACCACTACAACCTTAATTCCGGCAGGAAGCAAAAGGTGATCAAAGCTTGCCGCTGTATGCAGACTATTGCTTGCACCGAACTTCACCATAATCTCGCCATAGCCTTGTGCCGGAACGGGAACCGTTACTTCACCGATTCTGCCGGGGAGCTCGCTCATAGAAAATCCGCTGGACATCTCGCTCTTGTCCATAGGCTTTACCACCCCCAAATACATGACAACAGCCATGAACGCCGCAGACAGCAGGGACAGGGCCAGAATGGGGCCGTTCTCCAGACTGCTGTACCGGGTCAGCAGAATGCCTGCTCCCCCGAATACAGTGATACCTCCCGCCAGAACCGCAGGGCTGATGAAATGAAAGGACACCACATCAAAAATGCCATGAAGGGCACTGCCGATCAGATCTCCCACAATCACGCTGACCACGGCAAAGATGACGCCAAGCGCCAAACAGCCCAAATACAGCGTCTCCATATCGTTCTCCTCCCGTCTTTACTTCCGGACTGTCATATTAGGTTAAACGCACAAACCATGTCCCCGGTTTCACAATCTTGGTTAAATATCTCAGTATTGTAGGATGAAAAGAAAAAAACCGTCCCCCGAAAGGGACGGTTCATAGCTCATTTAAGTATTGACCGGCAGAAGGCTGCCGTTTCGCTTACAGTGCCATTGTATAAATTTCTACAACGTCTTCACGTTGCAGCTTGCGGAAATTCCCAAACGGTCCAAAGCGGACAGCTTTGTCGGCCATGTTGCCAATCTCGCTGTTATCGATATCATAGTCGCCCAGTGTCTTCGGCGCTCCGATGGAATCCCAGAAACGGCGCAGCGCTTCGATACCCTCAAGACCCACCTCTTCATCGGTTCTGCCCGCAGCATCAATGCCAAATACATGAACAGCCAGCTGACGGAAACGGGCAGGGTTCGTGCTGAGGTTGTATTTCATCCAGTGCGGGAAGAGAATCGCCAATCCGCCGCCATGTGGAATATCGTATACAGCCGATACGGCATGCTCAATATTGTGGGTTGCCCAGTCTCCCGCAAATCCCATGCTTACCATTCCGTTCAGTGCCATTGTGCCGCAGTACATAATCGTTTCGCGCAGTTCGTAGTTGTTCAGGTCTTCAACCAGCTTCGGCGCAGTGGCAATCACTGTGCGAAGCAGCGCCTCACAGAACCCGTCCTGCACTAGTGTATTACCGTCAGTATGGAAATAATGCTCCAGCACGTGGGACATGATATCCACCATCCCGTAAACGGTCTGGTCACGCGGCAGAGTGAAGGTATTCTCCGGATCAAGAATCGAGAAAGCCGGGAAGGCGTGAATACTGCCCCAACCCATTTTTTCTTTGGTGACTTCATTGGTGATCACGGAGCCATTGTTCATTTCCGAGCCTGTAGCAGCCATAGTGAGCACTGTTCCCAGCGGAAGAGCCCCCTGAGGAGCGGCCTTGCGCTCTACAAAGTCCCACATATCCCCGTCATATTTCGCACCCACTGCAACCGCCTTGGCACAGTCCAGCACGCTTCCGCCGCCTACGGCGAGAATCAGGTCAATATGATTCTCACGGCACAAGGCTACACCCTTATGTACGGTGGACAGACGCGGATTCGGTTCTACACCGGACAATTCCGTAACTACTGCACCAACGGCCTTCAGCTCGTTGATTACATTCTCATACAGACCGCTGCGCTTAATGCTGCCGCCGCCGTACATAAGCAGTACATTCTTACCGTATTTGGGCACTTCCGTCTGGAGTGCACTAAGGGTACCTTGTCCAAAAATCAACTTGGTAGGATTATAAAATTCAAACTTGCGCATAAGGACGAACCTCCGTTTAGTTCAGGAATGTGATGCAATATTCTATTATAGACCTCTGATCGGCAGCATTCAAATCAGTTCCTGGCGAACAGAAGCTCTGCGCAAAAAGATGCCCCCGTGCCAAGCAGCAGGGGACATCTCACAGGGTAGAGCTATTGGATTAGCAGGAGCCGTGTTGGCTCACCGGAAGCCAAGGCTGTTGGCAAAGCGGTGGAACGCCGCCTGACCTTCCGCGGTACGCTTATACACACCGGCATGCTCAAGAATATGGGTGAACTTGATGCCGACCTCATTTTGTACCGTCTTGACTGCTTCTTCACGGTCCATGGCAGTGCCAAAGCGGACAGCCAGTTCCTGAATCCATGAAGCATGCTGTGCCAGTGCGTGATCTGCCTGGGACTGGACAGCATCCAGCAGCGCCGTATCTCCCGCCAGAATACCGGCAATGGCATCCAGTTCTTCCTTCAGGCGGCCTGGAAGAATCGCGAGACCCATGACTTCGATCAGGCCGATATTTTCTTTTTTGATATGGTGCATTTCCCGGTGCGGGTGAAAAATCCCTTCAGGGTATGTGTCGCTGGTCCGGTTGTTGCGCAGCACCAGATCCATTTCAAAACCGCCGTCCTGCGCCCGGCGCACGATAGGCGTAACGGTATTATGCCGGGTCTGCTCCCCGTCCACCTCGCTTGAGGCCAGTATTTCAGCTGCAGGATCACTATAGGTTTGCCAGGCCTCATAGATCGAATTTCCGCATTCCAGCAGCACTGCCGGATTTGCACCCTGCAAACGCAGTACCGACATCGGCCATTTCACGATACTGAGGCTTACACCCGGATAAGCCTCGTGAGTGAAGGTGGCCTCCTTTGGCGCCTTCTGGATCGGAAAGGTGTGGCGGCCGCCCTGGAAATGATCATGGGTCAGAATCGAGCCGCCGACAATCGGCAGATCCGCATTGGAACCGATGAAGTAATGCGGGAAGGTCTCCACAAAGCTCAGCAGACGCTTAAGCGTATCCTTAGTCAGCTTCATCGGCACATGATCGTGATGGAACACGATGCAGTGCTCGTTGTAGTAGACGTAAGGCGAATACTGGAGGAACCATTTCTCATTATTCAGCTTCAGCGGAATCACACGCAGATTCTGCCGGGGCGGATGATTGAGCCTTCCGGCGTAACCGACATTCTCGCGGCACAGCAGGCATTTCGGATAGACCGGAGGAGGAAGCAGCCGGGCCATGGCAATTTCCTTCGGGTTTTTCTCCGGCTTGGACAGATTAATCGTCATTTCGATGTCACCGTACGGAGATTCCTGCAGCCAGAACACATTTTTGGAGATCCGGTCCATGCGGATATAATTGGAATCTATGCTTAACTTGTAAAAGCGGTCCGTCGCCGCCTGAATACCTTTTTCAGCTGTGAGGCTGTAGAATTCGGCATTTACCTCGGAAGGACGGGCCATGAGGAGACCCATGATCTTGGCATCCAGCAGGTCGCGGTACGTATCCGAATTTTCGGGAATCAAGCCCATTTCAAAGCCATAGTCAATCAGAACATCCAGCGGAGCTTGCGGACTCTCCAGTGGAGCTTCTGCGAATTCGGCAGCATACGGCTCGCTGAAGCCGAACTGATCCAGCAGTTCATTGTGGCTGTAGTCCATGTCCGCAGGCTGAATCAGCTGCTTGTGGATAGCAAACCCTACCAGCTGCTCGATCGCATACAGCGCCTTTTCCGCAGATGGAGCGGTATTATTATCGTTATTCATTTCAATTCTCCTTCATGTGCCGTAGCTTATTCCCCGTACCCTTGCGGATTGGCCGAATGCCAGTTCCAGGCGCTTTGAATGATCCCCTCAACATCGGCATGCTGCGGGTTCCAGCCAAGCACAGAGCGGGCTTTGTCGGAGGAAGCTACCAGTACAGCCGGGTCTCCGGCGCGGCGTTCCTGAATTACCACCGGAATATCAAGGCCGGTTACCTTTTTCGCAGTTTCAATGACCTGCTTGACGGAGAAGCCCAGCCCGTTGCCCAGGTTGAAAATATTGCTGGCGCTGCCGCTGCGCAGATAGTTGACGGCCCGTACATGGGCATCGGCCAGATCGCTGACATGGATATAGTCGCGCACACAGGTTCCGTCTTCTGTCGGATAATCGTCACCGAATACCGCAATGCTCTCGCGCTGCTTCAGCGCGGTTTGCAGCACCAGCGGAATGAGATGGCTCTCCGGACGGTGGTCTTCGCCGATCTTGCCGCTGGCATGTGCACCTGCGGCGTTGAAATAGCGCAGCGCCACATATTTGATGCCCAGCACCTTGTCGAACCAGGACATCATCCGTTCCATAGTCAGCTTGGTTTCGCCGTATACATTCGCCGGCTCGGTGCGGTCGGTTTCCTCAATCGGCACCTTTTCCGGTTCGCCATAGGTTGCGGCTGTCGATGAGAAGACGATTTTGTCCACACCGGCATGCTGCATCGCTTCCAGAAGGCATTGTGTGCCGTAAACGTTGTTGTCGTAGTATTTAACCGGGTCCTTCATGCTCTCGCCAACCAGTGAGCTTGCAGCAAAGTGGATGACGGCGTCGATCTTATTTTCCGAAAAGAGCTTGGAGAGTGTTACCTTGTCGCGCAGGTCGCCCTCATACAGCTTGCCGCCCAGAAGCGCCTCACGGTGCCCTGTCAGCAGATTATCAATCACCACAACCTCTTCGCCACGATCCAGCAGCTCCGCTACTGTATGAGAACCGATATACCCTGCTCCACCTGTTACCAGAATCGCCATCTTACTTCACTCCTTTCAGTTCTTCTACGCCATTGCCGATTCCGCATACATAGAACTCACCGGTAAGGCCGGTTCTGTTCTTGTAGGCTTCTCCTACTTCACGGATAAACCGTTCCACATCATCTTCATGCACCAGCGATACAGTACAACCGCCAAATCCTGCGCCGGTCATGCGTGAGCCGAGCGTACCAGGAATCTTCTGTGCTTCTTCCACCATGACATCCAGCTCTTCGCAGCTGACTTCATAGAGGTCACGGAGCGAGACGTGGGAATCATTCATATATAAACCGAACTGCTTCAGGTCGTTGTTCTTCAGCACTTCTACGGAATCGAGCACACGCTGATTCTCTTCCACTACATGGCGGGCACGGCGTCTTACCGTTTCGTCGGTGATTTTGTCCTTGTGTATTTCGAATTGTGCGGGTTTCATCTCTGCCAGGTAAGACAGGGAAGGAACCTCCTGCTTCAAAATCGCCAAGGCCTCATCACACTGGCTGCGGCGCTCATTGTATTTAGAGTCCACCAGGCCTCTCTTCTTGTTCGTGTTGCCGATCACCAGCTTGTAGGAGCCGGTTACAAAAGGAATCAGGCTATACTCCAAGGTGTCGCACATGAGCAGGATCGCCTGGTCACGCTTGCCGTTGGCTACGGCGAACTGGTCCATAATTCCTGAATTCACACCTACGTACTGATTCTCCGCGCGTTGGGACAACAAAGCGATTTCTACAGTATCCGTATCTCCGCCAAGCAGCGTCAGGAAGGCAAACCCGGTGACCACTTCAATGGAAGCCGAGGAGGACAGGCCTGAGCCGTTCGGAATTTCGCCATGGAAAAGTAGGTCGTAGCCTGCGGATACCGGAAGATCTTTTTTGGCCAGCTCCACCATCACACCGACTGGGTAGTCTACCCATTCGCCAGTCTTGGCTTTGCCGATTTCACTGTAGTCAATCGAGGCCTCATATGGAAAATTCGTCGATGCGAACCGAACCTTGCCATCCTTGCGCGGACGCACAACCAGTGTGGTTCCGAAGTCCAGCGCTGCCGGAAACACGTAACCTCCGTTGTAGTCCAAATGCTCACCGATGAGGTTTACCCGACCCGGAGCATAGAATACACGC
Organism: Paenibacillus sp. P3E; assembly: GCF_001909045.1. Taxonomy (NCBI): domain Bacteria; kingdom Bacillati; phylum Bacillota; class Bacilli; order Caryophanales; family Paenibacillaceae; genus Paenibacillus; species Paenibacillus sp. P3E. Next base: position 37,196 of record NZ_LVWH01000196.1, read on the forward strand.
GCCTCCTCTGTGCTCTCTCCGTATTTCTCGATAAATTTGACTTTCAGATCCTGTATGCTCATTAATGCCACTCCATCCTTTCGCTGCTTCTCGTTTTAACTTTTGGAAATCGTATTGCTTCGTTTATGCTTACATTATAATAAAATCAGACTTGCTCTGATAATGCAATCATGTGTGTAATGTATGGACAAATGTGACTTCGGGTAAAAGAAGCGATATAATCAAAAGTAAGATTATTCTTCTCATTCACCCGCCCTTAGGGCTATGATTGCACTAACGGGGGAAAGGCGGTTCCAGTGTGGAACATACTTATTCCGTAGGATCAAATCCGGTGGTTTACGACAATCAGCATTTACATGTGCTTTTTGCCGGCGAGAGCCAGACGCTCCCGCTGCATCAGGCCGGCCCCAAAATCTATGATTACTTCCTGCTGCACTTCATCGAATCCGGCTTCGGAACCTTCCGGACGGAGGAGCGAAAATACGAGCTGGGACCGGGAGACTGCTTCCTGATTCATCCCGGACAGCTGGTCAGCTATCTCTCTGATGAAGATCAGCCCTGGCGTTACCGCTGGGCTGCATTCACCGGCACGGACGCAGACGCGCTCGTGCTGCAGACCGGCTTCACTCCGCAGAAGCCGGTCCTGTCCACCCTCGAAGGCAGTGCCTTTCCCGGCGCGCTGGCCGGGATGATGCGCGCCTTCTATGCGGGCAAAGAGAGCGCCCATCTGACCTCGCTGGGCTATCTATACCTGATCGTCGGCGAAGCAGCCGAGCTGCTTCTCTCCTCCTCCCGGCTCCCCGGCGCGGAATCGCAGGTGAAGCGCACCGTGAAGCAAATGATCCACTACATGGCTGCCCAGTATGCCCATCCCGTCTCCATTGAGCAGATGTGTGCCAGCCTTGGCTACAACCGCGCCTACCTCTCACGCATCTTCAAGCAGGAAACGGGCCTCTCGCCCGTCACCTATCTGCTGAAGCTGCGTATTGAGAAATCACGGCAGCTCCTGCGCGAGCGCCCGGAGCTGTCCGTCGAGCAGGTGGCCGCCTCGGTCGGACTGACGGACGCTCTGTACTTCTCCCGCCAGTTCAAACGCCTCTGTGCCCAGTCGCCTACCTCTTACCGGATTACAACCGCAAGGCATGGAGAGAAGAAATAGGCTGTTGATATTCTGTAACTTAGAACAAATATATGTCCTTTGACTAAGGCCGGAGCTTACAGGTAGGAGCCTGCAAGTTGGGTAGACTGCTGATGGGACGCAGCAGGCTGCCGGATAGGCGCACAGTAGAGCGCTGGATGGGACGCGGTAGGCTGCTGATGGCGCCAGTAGGCACCGGATAGGGCGAACATTAGGCTGTTGGATGGGACGCAGTAGGCACTGGATAGGGCGCACAGTAGCCGCTGGATGCGACGCAGTAGGCTGCTGATGGCGCACAGTAGGCACCGGATAGGGCGAACATTAGGCCGCTGGATGCGACGCAGAAAGCTGCTGGATAGGCGCCAGTAGGCCCACGGATAGGCGCCAGTAGGCCCACGGATGGCGCGCAGCAGAAATTTGGAACGATCCGGTGCGTTGATCAGACCAACTCGACTGCATCCAGCACCCGATAAGTGCTAAGTTGGAATTTGTATCACTAATCTGCAGAATTCTACCTCGCACAGATGCTTAGTGGATTTTTGGACTTCCGTCAAGAAAGTGGACATAAAAAAATAGATTTATGCGGTCTTTTTCTTTTTGAACTTCGCTGCAAATTGGACAGGGGAAAGATAACCCAGTGCACTGTGGATTCGCTTGCGGTTATAAAAAAACTCAATATACTGGAACATCTCATCCTGCGCTTGCTGTTTTGTTTTGAATTTGGTGCAATAGACAAACTCTTTCTTTAGGATGCTATGAAAGGATTCGATACAGGCATTGTCATAGCAATTCCCCTTGCGGCTCATGCTCGCCTTCATACGGTATTTGTTCAGGCG
>NZ_LVWH01000197.1:0-38559 GCF_001909045.1 Paenibacillus sp. P3E
ATTATGTATAATCACGAAAAATCAGAGTCAGGAGATAGTGAAAGTCATGAACGAACCGACTTCTTCCAAGCCGATGTATGAGAAAATATTTGACGAAGTGAAGGAAAGCATATTGACTCAAGCCTATAGGCTTGGAGAACGTGTACCTTCCGAAAAAGAGCTTGCCGAAACCTATAATGTAAGCCGAATTACCAGTAAAAAAGCACTGGAGCTGCTGGCAGCAGAGCATTTGATCGTCCGCAAGCCGGGCAGGGGGTCTTTTGTGGCTGATCCTGCCACTGAACCTCAGGAATTACCGGGAGGATCAGGCAGCCGGGGCACTGCAATTAACACGGAGGAGAAAACCATAGGGCTGATCATAACGGACTTCGGCAACAGTTACGGGACCGGGCTGATCTACGGTATGGAACAGGCCTCGCGTGATAACGACTGTTTTCTGGTCTTGCGGAGAACCTTCGGGATTCCTGAGAATGAGGAGCAATCCATCCAGAAGCTGCTCAACCTGGGCGTGGATGGACTGATTATTTTCCCGGCACAGGGCGAATATTTCAATGCTGAGATTCTCAAGCTGGTCATTGGGCAATTCCCGCTGGTACTGGTAGACCGTCATTTGAAGGGAGTTGCCGCGGCATCAATCAGCTCGGACAATCTTCAGGCTGCGCTGGAAGCCACCGAATATTTGTTCGATCTGGGGCACACTCATATCTCGTTTCTGTCCCCTCCGCCGGTGGATACAACGGCCGTTGAAGACCGGATAGAAGGCTTCATTCAGGCTCACGCCCAGCGGGGGATTATGGTGGACAAAGAGCTGTGGGTCAGCGACCTGACTTCGACACTTCCTAAGTTTTTTAACCCGGATAATATTGAAAGGGATATAGCGCGCCTGATCTCTCATCTGGAGAGCCATCCATCGATTACCGCCCTGTTTGCCATAGAGTACAATATTGCCCTGCTCGCCAAAACAGCAGTGGAACGCCTGGGGCTGCGAATACCTGAAGACATTTCGATTATTTGCTTCGACAGTCCGCCGACACATCTCGGAGGCGGCTATTCCTTCACCCATATGCGCCAGAATGAGGAGGAGATGGGGCGGATCGCTGTAGAAAATGTGCTGAGTCTAATGAACGGGCATTCCGTACCCCATAAAGTAATGCTGGAAGCGAAGCTGATCCCCGGCAGCTCAACCGGACCTGCGGCCCGGAACAAAAGGCATTAACCAGAAGACCCATTCTACCGGATGGGTTTTTTTGTGGTTTAGTTATGCTTGATGATTCGGATTCTGTCACTGTTATTGATATATCATTTCAATTAAAATATTGATTGACATATTAATTGCATACCAATATACTATTCAATGTAAGCGCTTAATAAAAACATAAAGATAGGGAGGTTATCCTGCTGAATACCTCAAAAGAAATACCTCATTCCATACAGCGTCTGTCCGCGCGGGTCAGAGAGACACTGCCGGACCGTCCTAAACTGGCAAGCATGTTCGAGCAATGTCTATCGAACACCTGGCATACCACAATTCAACACCAGCGGGATGGAACGACTTTTGTCATTACCGGGGATATACCGGCCATGTGGCTGAGGGATTCTGCCGCTCAGGTCAGGCCTTTTCTGATCCTGGCCGCTGAAGATGATGCCATAGCAGATATGATCGAAGGCTTGGTGAAACGCCAGTTTGCGTTTATCGAATTGGATCCTTATGCCAACGCGTTTAACCACGAAGCGAACGGCCAAGGGCATCAGAAGGACCAGACGGTCATGAACCCGTGGATTTGGGAGCGGAAATACGAAATTGATTCCTTGTGTTATCCTGTCCAGCTCAGTTATCTGCTGTGGAAGAACACCGGGCGGATCACTCCGTTCGATGATGCTTTTGTAAAAGGGGTCTGGCGGATAATCAGCCTCTGGACCACGGAACAGCACCATGAACGTGATTCCGCCTATACGTTTCAGCGAACGGATTGTCCACCCACCGATACCCTGGTCCGTGAAGGAAAGGGCAGTATGACCTCCTACACGGGAATGACGTGGTCCGGGTTTCGTCCAAGTGATGATGCCTGCGAATATGGCTATCTGATTCCGTCCAATATGTTCGCCGTTGTTGTCCTGCGGTATGTATGCGAAATTGCCGGAGAGGTGCTGAATAATCCGGAGCTTGCGGCAGCTGCACAACATCTGCTGGAGGAGATCGATGGAGGCATACGGCAATACGGGCTTGTGAACCATCCTGAATATGGGACTATGTATGCGTATGAGACAGACGGATTGGGCAGCGTGAACCTGATGGATGATGCGAATGTTCCGAGTCTGCTGTCGAGTCCTTATCTCGGCTATACGTCTGCTGATGATCCGGTCTATATGAATACACGCAGATTTATTCTGAGCCCAAGTAACCCCTACTACTTTTCAGGAACTGCTGCAGCGGGTATTGGCAGTCCCCATACCCCCAGCCGATATATTTGGCCTATTGCCCTGGCGGTACAGGGAATGACATCAGGCAGTGCCGAAGAGCGGCAATCCATGCTGGATCTGCTGGAACATTCCGATGCAGGCACCGGATATATGCATGAAGCCTTCCACGCAGACCACCCTGCCGAGTATACCCGCCCCTGGTTCTCTTGGGCCAATATGATGTTCTGTGAGCTGGTGCTGATGTGCTGCGGGATTGAAATCAAGCGAAGTTGAAGGAACGGCAACAATGACATACCAAATAGTGTAAGGGGGATACAACAATGAAAAAATGGTTGATTACGGCACTTTCCCTGGTGATGCTCTCCGCATTGGCAGCAGGATGCGGCGGGAATTCGGACAATTCCGGAACACCCGCAGCCAAAAATAGCGGAACAGACGCTGGCAGCAAAACTGAGAAGACAGAGCTTACCTTCTGGGGGGACTGGGGGGGAGAAGGACAGAAGCAGTTCGAGACCATGGTCGACGCCTTTAACAAATCCCAGGATAAGATTCATGTGAAATATGTGCTGCAGCAGGATATGATCACGAAGTTTTTGACGGCTGCCACGAATGGCGGCGCCCCTGACGTCCTGTTCTGGGACCGTTGGCGGACCTCACTCTATGCCCCCAAAAATGTGCTGCATCCTGTGGATGAATATTTGACACGGGACGGCATCTCCAAGGATGACTTTTACAGCGAATCGCTGACGGAGCTCTCTTATAACAATAAATTGTACGGCCTACCGCTTACGGTAGATGCACGGGCCCTCTTCTATAATAAGAAGCTGCTGGCAGAGGCCGGGCTTCAGCCCCCGACAACCTGGGATGAGCTGGAAACCGCAGCCGCGAAGATGACCAAATGGAAGGGCAACAAGCTTGAAGTTGCCGGCTTCTCGATGGCTGACCTGGGTTTGTTCAATATGTACCTCCAGCAGGCCGGCGGCACCATGCTGACCGAGGATGGAAAGACCAACTTTAATAATGATAAAGGCAAGCAGGTCTTGGAATTCTGGGACCGTTTGATGAACAAAGACAAGGTGTACAAGGTGGGATTTGAACTGGGACTGGGAGAAGGGCAGGATGCCTTTGTTACCGGCAAGGTTGCTATGCTCTATTCCGGTCCATGGATGCTGAGTACCTACAATAAATATGGCAAAGACCTCGATTACGGTGTCGTTCCGCCTCCCGCAGGTCCGAATGGCGACAAGGGCAGTGTAATGGGCGGCTTCGGCCTCGTCATTCCAGAAGGCTCCAAGCATCATGATGAGGCATGGGAATTCATCAAATGGTGGACGGCCAACAAGGACAACGCATTGCTCTGGGCCAAGACCAGTCTCAATCTGCCGGGCTTCAAGCCCTCCATGGAGGACCCGTTCTTCCAGAATGATCCGCTGTGGAAACCGTTTTTGGAAACGCTGGAATTTGCCAAAGTCCGTCCTTCGCATCCCGGCTACTCTGTAATGGAGACGGACGCTCTGGCACCTAATCTCCAGCTGAACCAGCAGAACAAGCTGAGTATTGAGGATACCCTGAAGAAATCCCAGGAACAAGGGGACAAAATGCTCAAGGATAATGAAGTTGTAAAGTAGACGGTTGCCAGCGGCAGGGGATAATCCCCTGCTGCGATGGAGTCTTGCTGCATGATGAAGGGGGGAAGTTATATGGCTTCCATGAGAAAGGTGGAAAGACACCAGGCGCGGACAGCATATTTGTTCATCACGCCAACGGTGCTGCTGTTCGCGGTGTTTACAGTCATACCTGTAGTGATGGCCTTATATTTAAGCTTTACTAATTATGACGTGCTCAGCAGAAATGACTGGATTGGCCTCGACAACTACCGGCGGCTGATCGATGATGATCTGCTATGGAAGACATTCCGCAATGTCTTTTTGTATTCGGTGATTTTTGTCCCGCTTAATATTCTGATTTCATTGCTCCTCGGGCTGCTGCTAAGCCGGGCATGGCGCGGGGTCAAGCTGTTCCGCACCTTCTATTATCTGCCTACGCTGACTTCGGCTGTTGCAGCGGCAACCGTATGGATCTGGCTGCTGCATCCGGAATTCGGTCTGGTCAACGGTCTGCTCTCCTATGTCGGGATTACCGGACCCGCCTGGCTGTCCGAGACGAGAACGGCCATGCTGTCGATTGTCATGCTGACCCTGTGGCAGTCGGTCGGCTCCAATATGATTATTTATCTGGCCGGTCTGCAGGGAGTCCCGGATTATCTATACGAATCGGCGCGGCTGGACGGAGCGGGTAAACTGGACTGCTTCCGGTTTATCACCTGGCCGCAGCTCCGGCCAACTACCTTCCTGGTCAGCACGATGGCCATTATCGGCGCACTGCAGCTGTTCGACCAGGCATTCGTTCTGACACAGGGGGGGCCGGCGAATGTTACCAAAACACCAGTCTATCTGATCTACCAGCAGGGCTTCAACCAGTTGCAGATGGGGTATGCTTCAGCTCAGGCCTTTGTGCTGGCTATGGCTATTCTGGTGTTCTCACTGATCAACATGCGGATATCCAAAGCCGAAGAGCCGGTCGTATGAGCAGGATAGCCCGAAAAAAGGAGGTATACAGCCATGGGTGTTACCGGCGGCTCTGCCATGAAGCGGGGCTTTAACAAAACTGTGTATTATATCGTGTGTATTCTTATCGCTATAGCTATGTTCCTGCCATTCTACTGGAGCGTGCTGACATCCCTGAAGCCGGATGATGAGATTTTCGCTATGCCCATTAAGTGGTTTCCGGATCATTTAACCTTTGAACATTACCGTAAAGCGTTTACGACGGTACCCTTTGCACTTTATTTCTGGAACTCGCTGGTCCTGGCTTTAGCCGGTGTACTCGCTAATCTGTTCTTTGGCTCACTCAGCGGCTATGCCTTTGCAAAGCTGAAGTTCAGACTGAATAAGCCCATCTTCCGCGTGCTGCTCGCCGCCATGATGATTCCCGGTATCGTAACCATGATTCCGACGGTATATGTCATGCGCCATATTCCGTTTGCCGGTGGCAATGACTTCTTTGGCAGTGGCGGGAATGGCTTGATGAACTCGTTTTGGGGCATTATTCTGCCGGGGGCATCGGGTACTTTTGCGGTTTTCTTCATGCGCCAATTTTTCCTCACCTTACCCAGTGACATGATGGAAATGGCCCGGATCGAGGGCTGCAGGGAATTTATGATCTTTTGGCGCATTTATCTGCCTCTGACCAAGCCGGCCCTGGCTACCTTGAGCATTTTTACTTTTCAGGCAGGCTGGAACGGCTTCCTATGGCCGATGATCGTGCTGAATGACCCGGACAAGGCGACCATCCAAATGGGGCTGCAGGCCTTCTCCTATAATTTTCAGACGGATTACGGGCCCATGATGGCGGGTGCACTGGTGGCGATTTTGCCAATACTGGTGCTGTTTCTGGCCTTGCAGCGTTATTTTGTACAGGGCATTGCGTTCAGCGGTATCAAAGGTTAGCGAAGGCTGGCAATAGATCAACAGATATGGGGAGAGAGCCTTATGAAGCAAATGAAGCTTGAAGCTGCAGTATGGGAGGAACGGGCAGACGAGGCGCAGGAAGCGCTGGATCATTTCTTCTGGAATGAGTCCATTGGAATGTATAACATCGCAACGCCTTGCCCGGACGGGGAGTGCAACACTGTATTTCACTACTGGTGGATGGCGCATGCCGTGGATGTGCTGGTGGATGGTCTGCTGCGGACGAAAAACGGACGTTACGAAGACCGCCTCGCTTCGCTGCACGAAGGTCTTCTGCGCCGCAATGGCGGAGTATGGCCGAATGAGCTCTATGATGATATGGAGTGGATGGCCTTGGCCTGGTTCCGCGCCTATCAGGCAACCGGGAAGACTCGCTACAAGGAGACAGCGCTGTTGTTGTGGCAGGACATCCAGACCGGCTGGAATACCCACATGGGAGGGGGGATTGCCTGGCAGAAATCACAGCTTGATTACAAAAACACCCCAGCCAACGCACCGGCTGCCATTTTGGCCGCCCGGTTGTATCAGTCCTTCGCCGATCCGCAGGATCTGGAATGGGCAGAGAATATTTTCCATTGGCAAAAGCACCATCTCGTCAACCCGGAGACTGGTTTTGTCTGGGATGGTATGAACCGTGCCGGTGACGGCTCAACCGATAAGGATTGGAAATACACCTACAATCAAGGGGTATATATCGGTGCGGCCATCGAATTGTACCGGATTAAGGGGCAGGCTGCTTACCTTGAAGACGCCCGGCAGACCTTCACCGCTGCTGTTAAGGAGCTGGCCGATCCGCAGTCCGGTATTTTGCCGGATGAGGGGGATGGGGACGGCGGGCTGTTCAAGGGTATTCTGGTCCGCTATGCTGCGGAATGGGTCAAGGCTGATCCGGAAGCAAGTGAAGCCGTGTCTTTTCTGCACAGAAATGCAGAACGGCTCTGGGGGAGCGGGAAGGGTGCGGATGGCGCCTTGTTTGGTACAGACTGGAGCCGCCCGCCTGCCGGTATTGTCCAGCTCAGCTCCCAGCTTAGCGGCATCAAGCTGCTGGAACGGCTGGCGGAGCTAAGCAGGATAACTGGTAACTAATTTATACCAGCATTGTTAGTCCGATTGGCATACCCATGATCCTGATATATGAGGTGATCTGATGGACATTTCCGCAGAAGCGGTAACGAAGGCGGATTGGCCGGCGCGTGCGGACGAGGCCCAGCGAAGCCTGAAGAAGCATTTTTACAATGAAAAAACCGGAATTATGAATCAGTGGTTTCCGCGAGAGTACTTCCGGCCGGATGACAACTTCTATTATTGGTGGCATGCTCATGTGCTCGATGTTCTTGTAGATGCTTATGAGCGTACTCATGACCCTGAATTAGCCTTGCAGATCCGGGAGTACAGCCGCAGTCTGCGTGCTTATAATGGCGGGACCTTTCTCCACAATTATTATGATGATATGGAATGGACCGCACTTGCGCTGCTGCGGGTGTTCCAGGCTACCGGTGAAGAGGAGTACAAAACCGCTGTATTGGAGCTATGGACGGATATTCAAACCGCGTGGAACGATCATTTCGGCGGAGGAATGGCCTGGAAGAAGGATCAGCTGGATTACAAGAATACCCCGGCTAATGCGCCTGCCGCTATTTTGGCTGCCCGTCTGTACAGCCTGCTGCGGAATCCGGAGGATTTGGAGTGGGCGGTCCGCATATTCGAATGGAACCAGGCTCATCTGGTTGATCCGGGTTCAGCTTGGTGTGGGACGGGATCAACCGGCTGGGAGACGGCAGAGTTGACTATGATTGGGCATTCACTTACTGCCAGGGCGTATTCTTAGGGGCAGGAGTGGAATTGTACCGCGTTACCCGGGAACAGAAATATGCAGATGCTGCTCTCCGCACGGCCGGGGCCTGCATCCACCGGCTGTGCGACCCGGATACGCTGCTGCTGCCTGATGAAGGCATTGATGACACCGGTTTGTTCAAAGGAATTCTGATCCGTTATTTTGCTCAGTTGGAGAAGCAGTTCCCCGGAGCAATACCTGTCCGTGAGGTTATTCTGGCTAACGCGGATGCTTTATGGAATAAAGGGCTGGACCACCGGTCAGTGTTGTGCGGCCCCTCTTGGGAACTGAAGCCTATACTGCCGGTTCAGCTTAGTGTACAGCTCAGCGGACTGATGCTGCTTGAAGGTGCAGCCGTTATGCAGAGGAGATCTACATCAAGTGAACTTGAATAATAACAGAATCATATTCTATAGCTTTGGAAATGATCCAAGGAGATGATGTGATGAGGAAGAGAGTTAACGGCAGAGTCAAATTGGGCTTAAGATGTTTGCTGGCTTTCCTGCTGGTCTGGCCACTAATGATGGGCACCTTCACTGTGCCGCAGGCATCCGCATTAGACAATGGTCTTGCACAGACTCCGCCGATGGGCTGGAACAGCTGGAACTTCTACGCTTGCAATGTGGATGAGAACAAGATTAAGGAAGCGGCTGATCTGCTGGTCAGCACCGGGATGAAGGATGCCGGCTATAAATATGTCGTGATTGACGACTGCTGGCAGACCGGCCGCGATGCGAACGGAAATATTCTGGCCGATCCGGTCAAGTTCCCCAGCGGTATGAAGGCGCTTGCGGATTATGTTCACAGCAAGGGGCTGCTGTTCGGGCTCTATACGGATGCAGGTTATACCACCTGCGCAGGAAGGCCGGGGATGTACAACCATGAGGTTCAGGATGCCCTGACCTTCGCGACCTGGGATGTGGACTATGTGAAGGTAGACTGGTGTGATAACAGGGGGATGGACCCGCAGGCGAGGTATACGCTGATCCGGGATGCGCTTTTGAATTCCGGGCGTGATATCCTGTTCAGCATCTGCAACTGGGGCATCAACAAGCCTTGGGTGTGGGGGCCTGAAACAGGGAACATGTGGCGGACAACAGATGATATCTTTGATTTCTGGCAGCGGGTGACCTGGATTATCGATCAGAACTATCCCCTGGCTAACTTTGCCGGACCGGGCAGGTGGAATGACCCTGATATGCTAATGGTAGGCAATTATGGAGCGGGGGCTGTTTTTGGAGAGGGCATGACAGATACGGAATACCGTTCCCATTATTCGATGTGGGCGATTATGGCTGCACCGCTGATCGCCGGGAATAACCTTTCCAGCATGAGCGCATATACCCAGGCAACTCTGATGAATTCTGAGGTAATTGCTGTAGATCAGGACCCGCTCGGCAGACAGGGCGTACTGGTTAGCGATGTAGACGGCAAACAGGTATTTTCCAAACTGCTGCAGACCCCGGGCACCAGGGCCGTTGTCCTGTTCAACCGCTCGGAAACAGCTGCTTCCATGACCGTGAATTTCACCAGTCTGGGACTAGGCTCATCAGCTGCTGTCCGGGACTTGTGGCAGAAGTCGAATCTGGGCACTTATAACGGAAGTTATTCGGCAACTGTTCCCCCACACGGCACAGTAATGGTGAAGCTGACCGGCACGGAAGCAACGACGAGTCCCGTCGTCTCCGGCAAAACCTACCGGATCATCCCCAAATCAACCGGACTATCGGCGGCAGTCGAAGCTTCCTCCACACAAAATGGAGCCAAGGTGCTGCAATGGGATTACGGCATTTCCCAAAATGACAAATGGACCGTTACTTCGACTCCTGGAGGATTCTATAAGCTCATTAATGTGAACAGCGGCAAAGCGCTGGCCGTAGAGAACGGGGACCCCAACAACAACGCAAAAGTCATTCAATGGGACTATGGCACAACCGGCAACGACCAGTGGCAGATTGAAGGCATTGGCCAGGGATATTACAAGATCATTAACAAGCTCTCCGGCAAATCCCTCAATGTGGCGGATAATTCGCTGGTCAGCGGTGGCGGATTCATTCAATGGACCTATGGAGCGGCGGATAATATGACCTTCCAGATGGTTGAAACCGATGTGACCTATGAAGCAGAAGCCGCTGTGCTGCATTCTCTCTCCACGGAATCCACTCATCAGGGCTATACGGGCAAAGGCTACATCTCAGGCTGGAACGCCAACGGGAAGTGGGTGGACTTCAACGTCATTGCTGACACGGCCGGAATCTATAATTTGACCTTCCGTTATTCCGGGGGAGCGGGTAACGCAGGGCGTTATCTGTATGTAAACGGGGCAGGGGTTGTCAATAATGTGGTGTTCAACGGGACGGGAAGCTGGGATTCCTATAACACCGTTACTATACCGAATGTCACCCTGAACAGCGGCAGCAACACAATTTCATTAATCTATGATACCGGTAAGGGAAGTGCGAATTATCTGAATCTCGATCATCTGAAAGTATCCCACTGACAATGAAAGGGGCAATGAACGTGACCCACTGGAAAAAACTCTGTTCCGCCGCTTTGCCTGCCGTGCTGGCCCTATCTCTGCTCACTCCTGGTGCGGGTTCGAAAGCGGAGGCCTTCACCGCTTCAAATGCTGATGATGCCATGACGGCGCTGGTAAATGTCTTTTACGACTCATCCGCAAAATACTTCTTTGTCAATAGCGACCATCAGATTCACCCGGAGCACGCATACGGGCCGGATAGCGGCCTCTATACGGATTTCTGGTGGGAAGCACAGCTCTGGGAAACGGTAATGGATGCATACGAACGCACTAACAGCCCGGTATACCGGACGATGATTGATAATATCTATACCGGCTTCAATACCAAGTATCCTGATATGATGGCCAATGCGTTCAATGACGATCTGGGCTGGTGGGCACTGGCCTGTATGAGGGCTTACGAACTAACCGGAACTGCTGAGTACCTTAACCGCGGGAGCTATCTGTTCGACCAAATCTATTCGGAATGGGACACGGCTTATAGCGGGGGCATCTGGTGGAGAAGGGACGCACATACTCCGGGTCAGGCGAACGCCCAAAAAAACATGGCGACCAATGCTCCAATGGTCATGACGGCCGTCAAGCTCCGCAATGCCTATAATAATTCCGCATATCTGACCAAAGCCACCCAAATCTACAACTGGACCAAGTCAACTCTGGTGAACGGGAGCAAGGTCAACGATCATATCGAAGGGACGGGCAGCGGCATCGTCAAGGATTGGGACTTTACCTATAACTATGGAACTTTTCTCGGGGCCGCTGTTTCTATGTACCAGGCGACTGGAACTTCCGCTTATCTCACAGATGCCAATACTGCCGCCCAATATGTTGTGAACAAAATGGTGTCCGCTCAAAGCCTGATGTATGAAGGGGAAAATGATGCCGCCGGCTTCAAAATGGTCTTCATCCGTAACCTGAACCGTCTGCGCGTACAAGGCGGTCAAACGCAATATTTAAGTTTTCTTCAGCAAAACGCTACACAAGCCTGGAATCACCGGCGGGTCTCCGATCAGATTATTGGCAGCGACTGGCTCCGCCCTACAGGCACTTCCTATGTGCAAAGTCTGGCTGCAGCAGCAGGAGCTTCTATTCTCCAGCTTGTACCAGCTGATGGCTACACCGGCTATATTGCCGGGAACGGCGCATATGAAGCGGAGAATGCGCGGCGGACCTTGGCCTCCGGCGGAGGGATGATTAATGAAAGCACCAATGCCGGTTTTAGCGGAAGAGGCTATGTGGGAGGCTGGAACACGACCGGAACATCCATCGACTTTTATGTTAACCAGAATACATCTGGTTCCAAAACAGTGACCTTCCGTTACGCTGCGGCCGCTGGCAATGCATCGCGTTATGTAAAAGTGAATGGAGTTGTGGTTGCAGCCAATCTGGTGTTCAATTCAACCTCGAGCTGGAGTACCTACGGAACTGTATCCGTATCAATACCGCTGAATGCAGGCTCCAATACAATTCAACTGGGGTATGACAGCACATTGGGGAATTCGAATTATCTGAATGTGGATTTGCTGAGCGGTTTGTAAATCGTTAACAGAGGGTGACCCAGAGCCTGGAAACAGGCTGGCGGGTCACCCTCTTAACTATCATAGCCTGGTATATAATGCGACAATTATCCATACTTATCTAGTCTTTCTCCATATGCATTGTAGACGCTATCATCTATATTAATTAATGAATAGTACAGTTAATGAGGAGGAGAACGAATGATGTCCAAAATTACATTTATCGGTGCCGGAAGTACAGTTTTTGCCAAGAATGTGTTAGGTGACTGTATGGGGACAGAGGCCCTACAGGGCTTTGAGCTTGCTTTGTTCGACATCGATCTGGAACGGCTGGAGGATTCCAAAAGCATGCTGAACAATATTAAGGCCAGCACCGGCAGCACATGTATGGTGAAGACCTATACCGACCGGAAGGAAGCGCTGCGCGGTGCCAAGTACGTGATCAATGCGATCCAGGTAGGCGGTTACGATCCTTGTACGATTACAGATTTTGAGATTCCCAAGAAATACGGACTCCGGCAGACAATCGCGGATACTGTCGGCATTGGAGGCATTTTCCGCAATCTGCGCACGATTCCGGTGATGCTTGATTTTGCCGCTGATATCCGAGAGGTGTGCCCGGACGCTCTGTTCTTGAATTACACGAACCCGATGGCTGTACTGACCAATGTAATGAATACGTATGGCGGAGTTCAGACGGTTGGATTGTGCCACAGTGTGCAGCACTGTATTCCAGGCTTATTCGAAGCGCTTGGGATGGACCAGACAGGTGTGCAGGCGAAGATCGCCGGCATTAATCACATGGCTTGGCTGCTGGAGGTTACGAAGGACGGGGAGGATCTGTATCCGGAAATCAAGCGCCGGGCCGCTGAGAAGCAGCAGCAAGAGCGTCATCACGATATGGTACGGTACGAAATGATGCTGAAATTCGGATATTACATTACAGAATCATCAGAGCATAATGCGGAATATCATCCCTATTTCATCAAAAAAGGCTATCCAGAGCTGATTGAACGATTTCAAATTCCGCTGGACGAATATCCGCGCCGCTGTGTGGAGCAGATTGGCGGGTGGAAGCAGATGCGTGCGGAACTGGTCAATAATACATCGCTTCATCATGAACGCTCCCAAGAGTATGCTTCGTATATTCTGGAAGCCATTGAAACCAATGTGCCTTTTAAAATCGGGGGTAATGTATTGAACACCGGACTAATCACTAATCTGCCTCGTGAAGCTTGTGTAGAAGTGCCTTGTCTTGTCGATGCCAGCGGAGTGGCTCCTACCTATGTGGGCGATCTGCCGCCGCAATGTGCCGCGCTGAACCGAACAAATATTAATACGCAGCTGCTGACCATTGAAGCGGCAATAACCGGTAAAAAAGAACATATCTATCACGCAGCTATGCTGGACCCGCATACATCCGCCGAGCTGTCGTTGGATGATATTGTATCCATGTGCGATGACTTGATAGCTGCGCATGGGAATTGGCTTCCAGAGTTTAAATAAATAGGATAACGGATGGATGAATCATCTTTTTTCAGAACAGGCATACCCTGCCAGATAAGCGGGGTATGCCTGTTCCGCATGTAGATAGCTGCCCTTTTTCCACACCTCCTGAGTGATGTATCCTAGCTGGAATCCGCCCTCCCGGTAATATCAACACAGTACAAGCACCAGCGAATGGACTCCCTAAAATCCCGGGTTTGAACGGATCCTCCGGCAATTCCGTAGATACCACGCAGAAACATGCGACTAAAGTCAGGGAAATGAAATGCGAAGCTGAGAAACATTATGAAATCGTTAGCATGCTTGCGGGCAAAAAAAGCTTGACGTTTCAGGGGATTCCCCCTTGGACGGCAAGGAATTTTTAACGAAAAATAAAAATACGGAATTTTAACAATTTCTGATTCTAATGATCTATACTACGGTGATATAAGTATATATCGCAGACTCTGGCCAGAGAAGAAAAACATAGAGGAAATTCACATAAGATGGCGCAGGATATTCCGGAATACATAACTGGCTTTCAAGCGGAGTATGTCTATACCTGGGCAGTTCTGCGGTAATCTTGGGCAGCGGTACGGCAAGAGGATTTGCGAAGTTAAAAATCAATGGGGAACGGGGGCTTTTAAGTATGGTGAAAAAAAGAATAAGTGTGGCCTTGGTCATCCTCATGCTGTTAGTGCAATATGCATACGGCATAGGGTTTACTACTCAGGCTACGGCTGCAGGAATTGAGAATGACAGAGACATTATTACCAGTGTGTCGATGGCTGTGTACGGGCAGGATGGCCAGACGGTGACAGACAATGTGTATGAGGTGGGTTCCAAAGTCAAACTGGACTACACATGGTCGCTTCCGAATGGACACGGATACGTTGCTGGAGATACGTTTGCGTTTCAGATTCCGGCACAATTCCAGCTGTTCAACGACATTAACGGTTCACTGATTTCGGATGACGGGGAGGTAGGCACCTTCACGGTCAGCCAGTCCACCCATCAGGTGCTCATGAGCTTCAACAGCTATATCGAGACTCATGACAATGTTCAGGGGACTTTGAGAATTCAAACTCAATTTGACAAACAGGTCATTTCGGGCAGTACAACCCAGGAAATCGTGTTCCCTGTCAACGGCGGCTCCCAGACGGTTACGGTTAACTTCAAGCCATCTGTGGGTTCAACCATTGAGAAGAAAGGCGTATCGGGCGGCTTCAATGCAGATCATATTGATTGGACTGTCGATGTCAACAAGAAGCTGGAGCCGGTAACGGGAGCTGTGATTACTGACCCGATTCCTGAAGGCTTATCTATGGACAGTACTGTTTCAATGGCTGTATATCAACTGGGCATACAACTGGATGGCACAGTCACTGTAGGTGCATTGGTTGACACCAGCAAATATGCGGCTGAAGTCACGGGTGGAATACTGACTGTGCGCTTCACGGATCCTGTCATTAGCGGTGCTTACCGTATTGCCTATTCGACGGCGGTAGTCAGTGATTCGTTGAAGAGCTTCACGAATACGGCCACTTTTACAGGGGCAGGACGTGATCCTGTAAGCTCATCCTCTACCGTAACCATCCAGCGTGGCGGAAGCCTGAATAAGGTGGCAACGAACTATGAATGGGGTAAGCAGATCATTACTTGGGCGATCGAGTACAACTATAACAATAAGGTGATTCCGCAAGGCAGCGCGGTACTGAAGGACTACTTCAACTATACGCAAAGCCTGGTTTCGGATTCCCTAGTGGTCTATCCGGTGACACTGAATTCTGCAGGTACGGCGATCAAGGGAACTCCTCTTCTGCCGAACGTGGATTATAAAGTAACTGGCTTAATCGATGTTGAGAAAAACGGTTTCAAGCTGGAGTTCCTGAACGGTATCTCTTCAGCCTACCGTATTGAATATAAAACCAAGTCCTTAAGCCGTATATTGAAGGACACCACCATTACCAATAATGTCTCGGACAGCACCTACAGTGTAGACGCGACACAGAAGATCCGTCCGGCCGTCATTTATAAAACTCTGTCAGGTGTAGATTACACGAATCATACTGCCGAGTGGAAAATCACCGTGAACGGTGACAACTATCCAATGAATAACGTAGTGGTGACGGATACCTTCCCGCAGGGAGGGCAAAAGTTCATTCCGGGAACTCTGGTCGTAAGGAATGCAAGCGGCACAGTCCTGAGTGAGTCCGATTACCAGTGGGAACTGAATAAACCGGGTGAGCCCAAATCCGGGTTCAAGCTCAAGTTTACGAAGCCTCTCTCAGTAACCCATACCATCACCTACCGCACAGAATTCAACAATGATTGGCTTTATGGCAACACCGATAATTTTGTGAACAACGCCCGGGTGGATTGGCAGGACATTGAAGGCCCGCCGCTCTGGACGGAAGCCCAGGGATTATTCATTCCCCGTGCCGAGGTCAAGAATAACGGTTTCAAAACCGGAGCCTATAATGCTAGTAAAAAAATGTTCACCTGGACCATTGGAATCAATTACAACAGCAAGGCGATTGCCGACCCGAATATAACCGATATCCTGACCTCCGGACAGACCATGGGGGATGGCTCGCTCAGGGTCTATAACATGAATATCGATGCTAATGGTAAACCGTCCCAGGGATTAGAGGTTCCCAAGAATGCATATAGTTATTCTGTCGGAACCGGCAACGAGCTAAAGATTAAATTTATAAATGCCATAAATTCTCCTTACTATGTAGTGTTCAATACATTTCTGGAAGGACAGCTGATTGATTCCAAGGTGTCTAACACAGCAAAGCTCTTGGATGGCACCCAAAAAGTATCCAAGGATTTAACTGCTTCTGTAAACATTCCTTACGGAGGGGAATATGTCTTTAAGGATGGCCTGCAGAATGGTGATAAGCTAAATTGGACAATGGTTGTCAATCGCTCACAATCCACTGTGAAGAATGCGGTGCTGACGGACATCCCAAGCTCGAACCAGATCCTGCTTCCCGATTCCTTCCACCTCTATCCTACTACAGTAGGAGTGAATGGGGAGGTTAGCAAGAGTGCTCCGGAGCTCGTAAAAGATGCAGATTATACCTTGAACATCAGCGCTGATGCTGACGGTAAGCAGAAATTCATCCTCAGCTTCCTCCATGATATTCATTCCGCATATATTGTGGATTATCAATCGCTGATCATTGCGAATACCGGGGATAAGCTGACCAATACCGTCAATCTAAGCGGTAATAATGTGAAGTTGGTTACCCAGGACACTACTAAAGAGATTATTGTAGGTGTCTCCAGCGGTTCGGGAACCGGCAGCGGTGTACGTGGAACCCTGACTGTTCAAAAGCTGGACGCAGCAGACAGCGCACTAAAACTTGCAGGGGCAACGTTCGATCTTTATCGTCTGAACGGCTCTGAACGTCTGCTAGTCAATACCCGGACCACGGATATAGAGGGTCGTGCGGTGTTCAACAATATCTGGCTGGGCAGCTATGTATTGATTGAAACGGCTGCTCCTTCAGGATATACGCTGGATTCCCGTGAGTATCCGGTCACCATTGGCTCTTCAGCCAATATCAACCTGACTGTGCTTAATACGAAGCAGACACCGGCTACGCCGACGCCGACGCCGACACCATCAACGGTGCCAACGCCAACACCATCTACAGTACCTAGCGAATCACCGTCACCGGCTCCATCTGCGTCCACAACGCCGACAGGATCACCGGCCGTGTCGCCAACTCCGTCACCGACGGTAGTACCAACAACAGTACCAACGCCAAGCTTTATTCCGGGAGGGCCTACACCAACTCCTGCAGTGACAGAAGTACCGGGTGTTATTATCGAAGAGCCTCAGATTCCTGCAGGTGCTGTAGTAACTCCGGGCGCAACACAGTCATTAACGCCGTCTTCATCACCTTCTGCATCACCAACGGCTGTAACATCGATTGATGATGACATACCGCTTGGCGGAGTAGAGGTCGACGACGATGACGTTCCAAAAGGAACGGTTGCCGAGGCTTCAGGCGGCAAGCTGCCGCAGACTGGAGAGAGCAGTCCTTTGCCTATTTACCTGGCAGGTCTGGGTCTGATCCTTGTCGGCTTTATCCTCAGTATGGTATTCAGAAGACGCAAACAGTAAGCTTCACCCTCATCATATAGATATTAATGCACGCGGCAGAGTGATTGCCGCGTGCATTTTTAACATAGGCCGGTAACCTGACTTCAATCTCTAGGCTCCCTCATGCATGAATCCGTGCCCCGGCTTCCCGGCAGCAGTCTCAGATCGCTTACGAACGGGTACAGCAGTATCCGCCTTCGGTTTACAGCCGACTCATTGAAACATGCTAAATACTTTCTTAAAAAGGTTTTAGAGATGATATAATAACTTCAAATTCAAAACATTGGGGGAATTCAAATGTGGTCGGAATTTAAAAAGTTTGCCCTGAAGGGCAACGTGCTCGATTTGGCAGTAGCGGTGGTGATTGGTGCAGCGTTTGGGAAAATTGTATCCTCGCTGGTTGCCGATATTATTATGCCGCTGATAGGGATAATCACCGGAGGCATTAATTTAAGCGGACTACATTTCACTCATGGAAAGGCGGTAGTGAGCTATGGGGTGTTCCTGCAGTCAGTGGTTGATTTCTTTATTATTGCCTTCTCTATCTTCATGGTGGTGAAGCTGGCTAACCGCTTTAAGCGCAAGGAAACGGTAAAAGTTGAGGTCGTCGAGCCGCCGGCACCCTCTCCTGAAGCAGCATTGCTGATCGAGATCCGTGATTTATTGCGTGCAGATACTCGGATTCAAAAAGATAATTAAGTTACATAAATAAAGTTAATTTCATAAACGCACTTGCATTTCCTGTGTCAAAGTGATAATTTTGTTGTAGGCAAAACTTGAAACTAATTAAATATGATCAATCCTTCAGGGCAGGGTGTAATTCCCTACCGGCGGTGATGCTTCTGCGATTGGCTGAAAATGCCGATGGCGCTGCTTAGTCCGCTACCCGCTTCGTATGTCTCATACGGACGGTGGACCCGGTGCAATTCCGGGACCGACAGTATAGTCTGGATGGAAGAAGGAGAGATTGACTGACGTGCTGTGCTTATATAGACAGGCGTGCTGCAGTGTTATCGAATATTATGTGCGAACTTTCACATTTGAATTTTTTGACTGTGAACCGCACAGTTTTATTTAGTACTGCCAGTAAACTCTCGTATAACCCGTCTTGAACTCCACCTGGAGATTGAGGCGGGTTTTCTGTTTGGATCGGAATCAGGAAAGATACAGCTAGGATCGGAGGCATGACATGGATACAATGAACGATGAGTTTTATATGTCACTGGCCCTGGATATGGCGGAAAGAGCGCAAGGGCAGACGGGAATTAATCCGGTAGTCGGCTGTGTTGTTGTGAAAGACGGTGCCATGATCGGGCTGGGCACCCATTTACAGCGCGGAACAGGCCATGCTGAAGTGCATGCACTGAATATGGCGGCAGGGAAGGCTCAAGGCAGTACAGCCTATGTAACCCTTGAGCCCTGCAGCCACTTCGGTAAGACCCCGCCTTGCAGCCAAAGACTGATTGATGAAGGTGTAGCCCGTGTGGTTGTGGCTTGTGAGGACCCTAATCCTCAGGTTGCTGGAAGAGGCATTGCGATGCTTCGTGAGCAGGGGATTGAGGTTGAAGTGGGCCTCCTTAGCAGCCGTGCACAACGTCTAAATGAGAAATTCATCAAGTATATTTTGACGAAGCAGCCTTTTGTCACCCTGAAAAGCGCCAGCACGCTCGACGGGAAGCTGGCGACCCGGACAGGGGACAGCAAATGGATATCCAATGGACAGGCACGGGAGATCGTACATACGCTCCGGCACCGTCATCAGGGAATCATGGTCGGTGTGAACACGGTGATTGCCGATAACCCTTCCTTAACGACCAGAATGGATGTACCAGGACTGAATCCGGTTCGCATCGTGATTGACTCTATGCTGAGGATTCCGCTTGATTCCGCTGTCGTAAGTGATGGCGAGGCACCTACTATTGTCGTTACTACAGAATCAGCGGATCCGGTAAAGCGGGCGGCATTGCTCGGCGCTGGTGTGCAGATCGTTGTCAGCGGCACCGGACCGCGTGTGGATCTGAAGGCGGCGATGCGCGCTTTAGGTGAACTAGAGATAGGTTCAATCCTGCTGGAGGGTGGTGGAACGCTCAATGGCGCTATGCTGGAGAGCGGGCTGGTGGACCGCGTGATTCTATTCTTCGCTCCGAAGATTGTCGGTGGAGGTGCAGCTGCACCTGGAACCTTCGACTTTGCCGGTGTAGAGCTGATGAAGAGCGCGATCACACTCGTAGGATTGGAAGTCGAACTGCTCGGGGATAATGTGTGTATCAGCGGGACGCCTATCCGTTAAAGCAAATTTCAGGAGGGGATCACATGTTCACAGGCTTGATTGAGGAGGTCGGTGTCCTGCGCGGGGTTACCAGCGGCGGCGAAATGATGGTGCTGAATATCGGCGCTTCCCTCATTATGGATGATTTGAAGATCGGCGACAGTGTGTCCGTCAATGGTGTTTGCCTGACGGCGACATCGCTCGGAGATCATTCTTTTACCGTAGATGTTATGCCCCAGACCTACCGCAACAGCACACTCAAGGAGCTGCGCAGCGGAAGCAAGATGAATCTGGAGCGTGCCATGGCTGCAGGTGGCCGTTTCGGGGGACATATTGTTCAAGGACATGTGGATGGAACCGGTGAGATTCGTTCGGTCAAGCGGGATCAGAATGCGGTGGTCTTCGAAATAGCGCCGGAGCGTAAATCGCTTTTCAAGTTCATCATTCCCAAAGGTTCCATTACGATCGATGGCATCAGTTTGACCGTGGTTGACACCTCCGCCTCTACGTTTACAGTTTCAATCATTCCCCATACACTCGGTGAAACGGTCCTGTCTCACAAGCGAAACGGGGACCGGGTCAATATCGAATGCGATGTGCTCGGTAAATATGTGGACCACCTGTTGAATTATGGTTCACGTTCAGGGAATGCGGAAGAAGAGAACAGCTCCCGGATCAGCCACGACTTTCTTGCGGCGAACGGGTTTGTATAAATTATGATCAGGCTTACGTCTAGCCCGCAAGGGTTAACGTAAAGCTGTCAGGAGGACAGAAAGATGAGCCAGCAAGCAAAAAACGACAGTGTTCTGGACCCGATTGAGGACGCGATTTATGATCTGATGCGTGGCAAGGTCATCATCGTGGTTGATGATGAAGACCGTGAGAATGAAGGGGACTTCATCGCGCTAGCCGAACGCTCCACACCGGAAGTGATCAACTTCATGATTACCGAGGGACGCGGACTGGTCTGCGTGCCGATTACGGCAGAACGGGCGAAGGAGCTGGATCTCCAGCCTATGGTGGCGAATAACACCGACAACCATGGTACCGCCTTTACCGTCTCCGTCGATCATAAGGATACGACTACAGGCATCTCTGCCGCAGAAAGATCAAAGACCATTCAGGCCCTGATGGACCCGAATGCCAAGCCTTCCGATTTTCGCAGACCGGGCCATATGTTCCCGCTGATTGCGAAGAAGGGCGGTGTCCTGCGGCGGTCCGGCCATACGGAAGCTGCTGTGGATCTGGCGCGCATGTGCGGCGCTTATCCGGCGAGCGTGATCTGTGAAGTCGTTAAGGAAGACGGGACAATGGCCCGTCTGCCGGATCTGGTGGAGATTGCGCGCAAGCATGATCTCAAGCTGATCAGTATTAAGGACCTAATTCATTACCGCAATGAGAAGGAGCACCTGGTCAACCGTGAGGTGTCGGTAAATCTGCCGACCGACTTCGGCGTATTCCAGACAATCGCTTACACGAATGAAGTTGATGACAAAGAGCATGTCGCTTTGGTCAAAGGGGATATTTCCGGTGAGGAGCCGGTCCTGGTACGTGTGCACTCCGAATGCTTAACCGGCGATGTATTCCACTCCCACCGCTGCGACTGTGGTCCACAGTTCGAAGCAGCGCTGCGTCAGATTGAAGCGGCAGGCCGCGGTGTTCTGCTCTACATGCGCCAGGAGGGCCGGGGTATTGGTCTGATCAACAAGCTCCGCGCCTACAAGCTTCAAGAGGAAGGTCTGGATACCGTAGACGCCAACCTCAAGCTGGGCTTTCCTGCGGATCTGCGTGATTACGGAATTGGAGCGCAGATTCTGAAGGATCTGGGAGTGAGCCAGATCAGGCTGCTTACCAATAATCCGCGCAAGATTAAGGGACTGGAAGGTTACGGTCTTGAGGTTGTGGAACGTGTGCCGATTCAAATGCCAGAGAATAAGGACAACACGAATTATCTCCATACCAAGCAGGCCAAGCTCGGCCACCTGCTGACTTTTGACAACATTGAGCAAAATGAGGATTCCAAGCTGTAACCACCATAACACTTACTAATGAAGGGTAGATGAATACAATGCCGAATTATTTAGAAGGACATTTAGTATCCGAAGGACTGAAATACGGGGTAGTTGTAGGGCGTTTTAACGAGTTCATTACAAGCAAGCTGCTGTCCGGTGCACTCGATGCTTTTAAGCGTCATGGTGTAGCTGATGATGAAGTGGATGTAGCCTGGGTTCCGGGAGTGTTTGAAATTCCTTTGATTGCCCAAAAAATGGCCGAAAGCGGCAAATATGATGCGGTAATTACGCTTGGCACCGTCATCCGGGGATCTACGACACATTATGATTATGTGTGCAACGAGGTTGCTAAAGGTGTAGCGGCAATCAATCTCAAGACCGGCATCCCGACTATTTTCGGGGTGGTTACAACCGAGAACATCGAGCAGGCCATTGAGCGCTCCGGAACCAAAGCCGGTAACAAAGGCTGGGATGCTGCGACTGCTGCTATTGAAATGGCGAACCTGAACAAACTCTTTAAAAAATAAGAATTGATATGCTTTATGCAATAAATTATTCTTCTATTTCTCGCGGATACGGCACCTGAAAGTATTATTTTTGGCTGCTTCTGAAGCATTGGCTCCCTTATTAGGACGGCGAAGCCGTTTCTACTTGAGTAAGGGAGCCTCTTGACGAATCGGCAGAAATCGTGCTTATTTATATGTATAAGAAGAAAGCATGAACTATAAGAACTTTCTACTTGTGTAGCGCCCGGGCGGCGCTGCACTTTACTTTTTTTGGCGGGAGGAAACCGCGTGACTGTACTGTATAAGCTGGAGACGTTCGAAGGTCCGCTCGATCTGCTCTTGCATTTAATTGACAAGGCGGAAATCGACATCCAGGACATTCCGGTCAGCGAGATCACCGAGCAGTACATGGAATACCTGCGGAGCATGCAGGAGCTTGAACTGGATATTACCAGCGAATTTTTGGTAATGGCCGCAACACTCTTGTCGATCAAGAGCAAATTGCTGCTGCCGAAGCCGCCGGTGATCGAAATCGAGGATTTCGAATATTACGAGGATGACGGCTACGACCCGCGGGCAGAGCTTGTTCAGCGGCTGATTGAATACCGTAAGTTCAAGAGCATTGCCGTACAGCTGCTGGATATGGAGAGTGAACGAAGCCTGATTTTCACCAAGGAGCCGGAGGATCTGGGTCCCTTTGTTCCGGCCCAAATTGACAATACGCTCAAGGGACTGCATACCGCCGATCTGATCGCCGCATTTCGTAAAGCGCTTAGCAAGGCTGCCAGAAGATCCTCTTATCAGCGTATTACCCGGGACGAAATTTCGGTGAAGGACAGAATACGGGATGTGTCGGAAGCTCTCCAGCGCAAAGGAACAGGCGGCAGAATGCGTTTCTCTGCCCTGCTGGATGATGAGATGGCAAGGCATGAAATCGTGGTTACCTTTCTCGCAATCCTGGAGCTGATGAAGATGAAGGCGATATTATGCTATCAGGAGAAATTATTTGATGACATCATCATGGAGTGGAGAGGAGGAGAAGCACTTAGTGGAATACAAAACGCTGAAATCGATTATTGAAGGCCTGCTGTTCTTGTCCGGCGATGAGGGGCTGTCCGTCCGTCAGATCGCTGAGATCACCGAGCAGCGGCCGGATATTGCCGGCAAAGCGCTGGAGGAACTGAAAGAGGATTATGTCTCACAGGAACGTGGTCTGCAGGTGGTTCAGATTGCCGGAAACTACCGGCTGGCAACCCTGCCGGACCATGCGCCGTATTTTGAGCGGCTCGCCTATTCGCCCTCACGTTCATCGCTGTCTCAGGCAGCGCTTGAGACGCTGGCTATCGTCGCCTACCGTCAGCCGATTACCCGGGTAGAGATTGAAGAGATCCGTGGTGTAAAGTCGGAACGGGCAATTCATACGCTGAACAACAAGGATTTGATCCATGAGGTGGGACGTGCAGAAGCAGTAGGCCGTCCCATCCTCTACGGAACAACGAAATCGTTCCTCGAAAGCTTTGGGCTGGCGGACCTGAAGGAGCTACCGGAGCCTTCAAGTTTCGATGGTACCTCTGACGATCTGGAAGAGGAGACACAGCTCCTGTTCAGCAAGCTGGACAGCCAGATGAGTTTTGAGGATACAGAACAGGCATAAAGTAACGTACTTGTATATGAATAAGCATAGCCCCATACCCCCGTTATGATGCAGGATTGCAGCATGATGGAGGGTATGGGGCTTTTTTGTGAGAATATAGAATGTTTTCCAGGTGAATAGCCATACTAAACCAAAGGCCCCTAATTATAGAATTGCATGGAGGTTACTTTCGTGACGTTATGGCTGGCGATACCCCTGACATTGTTGCTGATTGTGATTGTACTGCTGCTGGTAATACTGACTTCATACATACATTTTCATTTCCGGCTGTGCAGGCTGGGGTCAGATGACCGGATCGAGCTGGATATCAAAGCCGTCTTTGGCTTGGTCAAATTTCACTATGAATTGCCTGCGCTAGTGTTTCAGGGAATGGAAGAAGGTATCAAAGTGAAGCTGGAAGAAAGCGGCATCACACCTGTCCGCACAGATAAAGATGAAGAAGAGCAAATCGACAAGGAACTGGTTACGGAATGGCTGCGGAAAATCCGCAAAGCACTGAAGGCAACCTATGGTCTGAAAAAATGGCTCGCAAGTACGTTATCCCATCTCCAGATTACAAAGTTTGACTGGTCCACAGATTTCTCACTGGGGGATGCGGCAGGTACTGCAACGGCAGCGGGAGCATTCTGGGGGATAAAGTGGACGCTTGCAGGTTGGATATCCAGTCTGGTTCGGCTGAAAAAAGCCCCGAAGCTGTTTGTTGCGCCGGTTTTCCGGGATGAGCTGTGCTTCTCCACAGAAGCAGTAATCGTAGGGAAGCTACCCATGGGCTACACTTTATTTGCAGGGCTTGTACTCTTGCGGCGAATTTCTAAAGTAGAAGGCGGATTGCGGCGCTGGAAGGAACTGTTAAGCCGCAAGCCCCAACTCCCCGTGAGGAAGCATGAGAATAGTGAAAGCTAAAAAGACAGAGACGCAGTATATACCGCGTCCTGCCTTTTTTTATTGTCTTTTAGTGACTTATACATGCACCGGGGTTTTGAACCTGGGGGAAAAGCTCAGCGGATTTTTAGCAGTATCTTCCGTTCTGTACATCATTAAGTCAAAAGCTTCTCCGTTGAGCTCCATGGGGATTTGCGCACGGCCATCCAGATAGGCCACTGTCCCCAGGGCCATCAGGCCTTCTGCGCTGGTGCCTACAAAAAATCCGCCAAGATCCCTGACCTGGTTCTTTTTGCTGCCGTTACTCCTTATTTCTTCATAAGTATAGGTTAACGTAATGACTTCTGCCAGATTACTTTTTTCGGACCGGCCAACATCAATATGCTTAATAAGGACATTAGAGTTCTCATTCCGTATGGACTCAACAGGACCGTTATTGACACAATAATGGTACCAAAAATGATGTTCGCCGAATGTCCGGCGGTTACCACCCTGTTCTCCGATAAATACTTGTTCAAAATAGGAGGGGCTGTCCCCTTTACTTGCTCTGAACCAGATCGAGCGGAGTGTATCTATCCATTCTTCCTTGGAACAGCCTGCCCGGATATGATGGTAATCCTCAGCATACTTGCGGGCGAGGCGCATAGGTGCCGTAATGGCAGCATATTCTAGAAACTCATTGATTTCCTTGATA
Organism: Paenibacillus sp. P3E; assembly: GCF_001909045.1. NCBI lineage: Bacteria > Bacillati > Bacillota > Bacilli > Caryophanales > Paenibacillaceae > Paenibacillus > Paenibacillus sp. P3E. Next base: position 25,464 of record NZ_LVWH01000197.1, read on the forward strand.
TTTTTAGGAGAGGCCGGATCACTCTGTTTGAAGCTCTGATCATAATAATTATGAAGCTGCATGAACAGATCGTAGGACAGCCGTTTGCCATCTGGAATGACGACCTCCTTGAAAACCTTAATTTCATTGCTGTCATCTCCCTCTTGAGAATATTGCCCGGACAAGGGATTCATATCTACGACCACATATCCATTGTGTATATCCTTTTGCTCGTCGCTTAAGCCCTTGACTAAAGGGATCACTCCGCTGCTCTCCATATCTGCCTGCCAGATCTTTGCAAAAATCATTTCTCAGCCTCCACATACAGATTTTTCTGCTTAGCCATCATTTTGGCCTCCCCGGCGGTTTTTATGTGAGGCGAATTGGCGAAGGCTAGATCTGGGAAGATCACCAAAAGCTTTATTATAGGCGTTGAATTATTATTATCACCCATTGTACATATCATGCTCGATATATGAGCAAACTGTAACAAGAGTAGGCATTTCCCTTATCTTTTCAGACCGCAGAGGAGGAGTACTTAGATGTCAGATCACCCGATTCAAGGTCTCATGCAGACCGCTATGGAAAATATTAAAGGCATGGTGGATGTCAATACGATTGTTGGCGATCCGGTAGAAACCCCTGATGGCAGTGTGATTCTGCCTATCAGTAAAGTTGCCTTCGGCTTTGCTGCAGGCGGCAGTGATTTCCGTGTGGAAGATGATGCACCGAGTGTTAATGGCACGGGGTCCGGCGTTAAAATGCTTCCGTTCGGAGGCGGTAGCGGCGGCGGGGTATCCATTCGTCCGATCGCTTTTCTTGTAGTTGGTAAGGAAGGTGTGCACATTGTGCCACTGGATAATCAAACCCATTTGTTTGAGAAAATTATCGATGCCACCCCAGGGCTTATTGACAAAATTCAAACTATGTTCCAAAATAATTCACAAAATGGCTCGCAAAATGGTACTCCTGTAGGTGCAGAAGTGGTACCAACCCCTGTGGTCAAAAAAGAAGTGATCAAGCACGAGACGGTCGTTTCGGATTCGTCCACGCATTAGTTGTTTAGGTTCGTTTCAAATGGAATAGCAGTCGTGGGGGATATCGCTTAAACGGCGATGTCCCTTTTTGTGAAAATGTAAGAATTTCTGTGGTTCACGCTATAAATTATCCTTCTATTTCCCACTGAAACGGATACCGTCCTTAATCAAGGAAGGTATCCGTTTCAGCTTGTGATAAAGAAGGACATACCCGTCCATAGACCCGCATACACTTGTACAACACAAGCGAACTGATAAGAAGCCGGAGGATGAACATGAATACACCAAAATTTAAATTGCCGCTGATCCTTATATTATGCGTACTGCTGCTGGGTACAGCTTCACAGCCTGTCGTCAGGGCCGAGAATAGCTCCATCTCCACCCATGCCAGGGCTGCAGCGCTGATTGATGTGGAATCCGGCAGGATTCTGTACAGCAGCCGAGGGGACGAGCCCATGCTGATTGCCAGCCTGACCAAGATCATGACTGCGCTTGTGGCCATAGAGAACGGTGATTTGCATTCCAAGGTCAAGGTCGGCAAAAATGCTTTTGCCAAAGAAGGCTCATCCCTGTATTTGAAACAAGGAGAAGAAATGACCCTGGAGGATATGCTGTACGGGCTGATGCTGCGCTCAGGAAATGATGCGGCTACGGCCATTGCGGAGCATGTCGGAGGAACAGAAGAGGGGTTCGTCTATCTGATGAATGCCAAGGCAGAGGAGCTGGGGCTTCAAAATACCCATTTTGCCAATCCGCATGGGCTGGACGCAGAAGGGCACTATTCCAGCGCCAATGATCTGGCTGTGCTCACAGCCTACGCCATGCATAACCCAGTATTCAAGAAGGTTGTCAAAACCCGGGAGAAAACAGCTGACAATCCATATGAGAAATGGGACTACAAATGGCTTAACAAAAATAAAATGCTGCGCTTGTATGAGGGGGCAGACGGAGTGAAAACAGGATATACCAAGAAGGCGCTGCGCTGCCTTGTCAGCTCCGCTACCCGAGGGGGCCAGCAGCTTGTTGCTGTCACGCTGAATGACGGGGATGACTGGAATGATCATGCGGCGCTGTTGGATTTCGGGTTCAATCACTATCCGCTCAAGAGACTTATCGAACGTGGTGAAGGAATCAGCGGCTATGGTTTTGTGACAGGCCGGACATTTTCGTATCCGCTTGGTCAGGGTGAGGAAGCGCGGCTTGTAACCAAGCTTGTACTTCATCCAGCATCAAAGGCAGCTGATCAGCAAGGGACGCGCGGCAGTGCTAACTTTGGACTCAAAGGAATCCTGGTGCTGCAGCTCGGCGGGAAGGAGATAGGCCGAGTTCCGGTCTATCCGCCGGATCAGCTGCCGCCGGAGCAATCCGCTTATGAGAAAAAATACGAATCGGCAGGCGCAGGTGCCTATCCGGTGAACCATTGGCTGCAGGCATTCGGAAGTGCACTTCGGGCGCTTCTTCAAATGGGTGACACAAGGAAATGACCTGAAGACAGTACAGTATGGGGAGGGATTCATATGATTAACGGGATCTGGCTGGGCATGATCCTCATCGGCTTTGTATTCGCGGCCGTGAACGGCCGCATGGACGCATTTACAGGCGCTGTTTTTGATGGTGCCAAGAACGGGGTCACCGTCAGCTTTGGCCTAATCAGTGTCCTGGTGTTCTGGATGGGGATTATGCGGGTTGCTGAAGATGCAGGCCTGCTAAAAAAAATTGCCAGAGTACTTGGGCCGATTGTTTCTTTTCTGTTCCCCGATGTGCCGAAGGGCCATCCTGCCATCGGCTACATCCTTTCCAACATGAGCGCTAACCTGCTTGGCCTTGGCAATGCGGCCACGCCTATGGGTATCAAGGCGATGCAGGAACTGCAGACCCTGAATCCGGACAAGGAGACCGCGACTCCGGCGATGTGTACCCTGCTCGCATTGAACACGGCCAGCATTACCCTGATCCCGGCGACGCTGATTGCCATCCGGCTGAACTATGGATCGGCAGACCCGGCGGCTATTGTCGGCACGACGCTTGCCGCAACAGCGGTAGCGACGCTGGCTGCTGTTGCGGCAGATAGGCTGTGCCGCCGCATGGCTCTGCTCCGCAAGCCGCCAGGGCCGCCGCCTGCCGTGCGTCCTGTACATTCTGCGTTGCCGCATTCCTCCGTGAAAGGGTGAGACTGCCTTGTTTCAGCTAATCAGCCTGATCTCGGCCTGGGCGATTCCGGTCATGATTACCTTTATTCCATTATACGCATTTACACGCAAGGTCCCGGTCTACGAGTCCTTTGTCGAAGGGGCGAAGGATGGCTTCGGCACCGCTATTGCAATTATTCCTCATCTTGTAGGCATGCTTGTCGCTATTAGTGTTTTTCGTGCATCAGGTGCACTAGACTTTCTCATGAGTTTCATCTCACCCGCCCTTAAAGGGATAGGGGTGCCACCGGAAGTATTGCCGCTCGGCTTGCTGCGTCCGCTTACAGGTACCGGCTCGCTGGCTTACACCACAGATCTGATTAGCGTCCATGGGCCCGACTCTCTGATCGGTATGATCGCCTCCACGATCCAGGGGAGCACCGATACCACCCTGTATGTGCTAACCGTCTACTTCGGTGCCGTAGGCATCCGCAACGGGCGTTACGCCCTTAGGGTCGGCCTCTTTTCCGACATCGTCGGTTTCATTGCCGCCATTGCAGTGTGTCTCCTGGTGTTTGGATAATGTCTTTTGCTGGTCCGTTAAGGTAGTAACCTGCTTTATAAGCAGTACAAAGTTTTAGTGTCCCAGCCTAGCAAACCTAGCAAGCCTTGCAGCAATGCGGCATTGCTGGCCCCACAAGCTCCTCAAGCACCTGCAAGGCCGCTTGAAGCCCTTTACCCTCCCCCTTGAGCCGGTGAGGGTTGTTTTCTTTAAAGGTGTCTACCCGCGTTGACGGAGTGACGGAGAGGAAGTTTGGAACTGTAGGAGCGTCAGCGACCGCCTTTGTCTGCAGATTTCTACCGCTGATAGCGTATTCAAAAAAATCAGCAGACAACAGCGGCCGGAAGTCCAAACGTTCCTCGGAGTTACACCAAGTCAACGCTCCCCCCGCCCAAAGAATTTTAAACAGCCCCTCACCCCGCTTCCCCCAACATCATATGCTATTGCAGCAATACGGAGGGAGTCTGATAGACGATGGAGTATAAAGGTTTTATTCTGCATCATTCCCGCTGTCCGTCCATTAATGGCAAGGGCTTTGACTTCTGGGTAGGCGCAGATGGTTCGATTTATGCAGCACCGCTGTTGACGGACCCGGAATATGTTCATGTTTGCCTGGAAGGTAACTTCGGGGAAGAAGATACATTGCCGCCTGTGTCTGAGCGCGGGGTTCAGCTGTTTGCAGCCAGCAAACTCATATTGGAATTGGCTTCGCGTTATCAAATGGACCCGCTTGTGGTGGAAACCCACACAAAAACCTGTCCAGGAGCTTTTTTTCCATGGAATGAACTTGTGATTTATCCCGCTGATGGTTATCATTAACCTGAGGTGAATAGTCGAAAATGGAAAGATTACAGAAAATATTGGCGCAGGCAGGTGTAGCGTCGAGACGCAAGTGTGAAGAAATGATTTTGGCCGGTAAAGTGGAAGTCAACGGGGAACTCGTAACTACGCTTGGCACGAAGGTGGACCCCGCAACAGATATAATCAAGGTCGCCGGTAGACTAATCCGGGGCGAGAACAAAATCTACATTATGTTCAATAAGCCTAAGGGTGTAATTACAAGCGCATCCGACGATAAGGGCCGCAAGGTGGTAACGGATTACCTGAAAGGCATCAAAGAACGCGTATACCCTGTAGGCCGTCTGGACTATGATACGGAAGGGCTGCTGCTGCTGACGAATGACGGTGAGTTTGCTAACCTGCTCACGCATCCGAAGCACCATGTGCCCAAAACGTATCTTGCCACGGTCAAGGGGGTTCCGCATGGAACCGCGCTGGACAAGCTGAAAGCCGGCATCAAGCTGGAAGACGGTATGACCGCACCGGCAGAAGTTGAATACAAGGATATTGATGAAGTAAACAAAGAAACAGTCATCAGCATTACGATCCATGAAGGCCGCAACCGGCAGGTACGGCGCATGTTCGAAGCGATTTCGCATCCCGTCATCCGTCTGAAACGGATCTCCTTCGGGGATATCCTGCTGCAGAATCTCAAACGAGGCTCATACCGCCATTTGACCAAGGATGAAATCAATCATCTCCAGCAAATTGCCAAAGCAGGGATGCTGAAAGCTAACCCAACCCGCAAAGACACATAAAGTTCACAATTCCCCCTCCTAAAACTGTGACAATATTCGTTATAATGTTCATAGGATGTTCACACCTAACAACTAAAGTAATGAGTTGCGTCACAGAAGGGGGCCTGGCGTGTGGGCAAAGCGAGAAAGCCGGTTCAAATCATTATTCTGTTCGTAATACTTCTGCTTGGAGGTTATGCAATCGGTTCCTCGGTATTTGGAGGGGACGGCAAGCCTAAGGAAGGCGGAAAAGCCCCGTCTTTTGAACTGCTCGGGCTTGATGGCCAGACCCATACGTTGAACGAATACAAGGGCAAGTCCGTGGTGCTTAATTTCTGGGGGTCCTGGTGCGCTCCTTGCGTCAAGGAGATGCCTGCACTGCAGGCACAGTGGGAGAAGTGGAAAGATCAGGGCGTAGTGGTTGTAGGCGTAAATGTCGGTGAGGATCAGATGACGGTCGAGAATTTTGTCAAGCTCGTTGATATCAATTTTCCTGTGGTCATGGATAGCGGCCGCGATGCCGTCCGCAGCTATGGCGTGTCACCGCTTCCAACCACCTTCTTCATTAATGCGAAGGGCAGGGTGGACAGCATTCATATCGGACAGCTGGATCTCGGCACGCTTGACGACCAGATCAGGAAGCTGGTGGAGCCGTGACGGATAAGAGACCCCTGATTACTAATACCAAATGTGAATGCGGCCATCAAAATCCGGTGGGAACGGTCCTTTGCGAGGCCTGTGGCAAGCCGGTCGACGGTGAGGAACAGCTCTCAGCAGACAATCTGGAAATGCGGTACGACGGTGTAGCCCGGCGTTCACAGCGGGTGAATCCAGGGGTGATCGACCTGGTGTGGAATTTTTTCTCTTCGGTCAAGATCGCTATTTACCTGATAGTGCTGACATTGCTAGGCTCCATGCTGGGAACGGTATTTCCCCAGGAGAGCACTTTTCTCAATATTGATGCATCAACCTATTATCAAGAAACGTACGGAACAGCCGGGGAGATTTACTATAAACTCGGCCTTTCGCACACCTATGAATCCTGGTGGTTCGTGACGCTGCTTGTGCTTATTGGAGCTTCACTGGTCATTTGCAGCCTGGACCGTGTGCTCCCCCTGTACAAGGCGTTAACCCGGCAAAAGATTCGCAAGCATAGGCAGTTCCTGACCCGCCAAAAAGTGGTGCTTGTGACGGAACTGCAGGATGAGCCTGAAGCCTGGGTCGCACGTCTGGTGAAGCCGCTCCAGAAAAAGGGATACCGTGTCCGGACAGAGGGGGGCGCGCTGCTCGCCGAGAAACACCGGTTTAGCCGCTGGGGGCCTTATGTCATACATATTGGCCTGATTATTTTTTTATTGGCTGTATTGGCCAGAGGACTTCCAGGGCTGAACATGGATCAGCATCTGGCTTTTCAGCAAGGTGAAGCCGTGAGGATTCCGGACACTACTTATTATCTCAAGAACGAGAAGTTTACCGTTGAGTTCTATACGGAGGAAGAAATGCCCAAGGAATTCCGCGGGACCAAAATCCTTCCGAAACTTTACGAAACTAAGGCAATTCTCTATGAATGTACTGCGGACTGCACAGATTCCTCGAAGGAGCCGAAGCTGGCGGAGGTGGCCAGACATAATATTCAGGTGAATTCACCGCTCAGCTACAATGGTTTGAAAGCGTATCAGTTTGACTACGACCTCACCCCGGTGCTGCGCTCGGTGCAGCCGGAACTCACAAATTCTGAGAGTGGTAAGGTCTATGGCAAGTTCAAGCTGGACATGAAAAATCCGCAGCGGACATTTCAGGCTGGCCCTTATACGCTGGAACTAAAAGAGAAATATATGGATTTCGGTTTGAACGATGAAGGTCAACCGGTATCCAAATCTCCCTATCCGAATGCTCCGGCCTTCCTTTTCCTGATTAGGGGCCCGGATCTGCCGGCCGGAGGACAACAATATTTCTATTTTCCGAAACAGGTAGACAAGGAAAAGTTCCAGATGGAAGCCATCAATGACAAGCTTGGCGGCAGCGGGCGGTTCCTGGAGCTTGAGGTGGGCAGCATGAGCGATGTGGATTTCTCGGAGTCTACAGCTTACTTGAATATACGTGTGGACCGGGCGATGCCTTTTGTATGGATCGGGGCGGGGATTGTCATGCTTGGATTGGTGCTTGGCTTCTACTGGCAGCATAGACGGATATGGCTGGCTATCGATCAAGGAGAGCTGGTACTCGGAGGCCATACGAATAAGAATTGGTTCGGCTTCCGCCGTGAGATCGTTTCGATTCTGGCGAAGGCAGATTTGACCGTGGATGAAAAATCTCTGGACAACGGGGGAGGCCTGGCATGAGCTTACTCGACTTCAGCAGTGACGTCTTTATTGCCGCATTTTTTTTATACAGCGGGTCGTTCATGTTGTACACCATTGCGATCATGGGCCGGAAATGGTCCGGCAGGAAGCCAGAAGAGCATACCGCCCGCTGGGGAAAGATCGCCTTTATCGTATCCTCCTTGGGTCTGGTCTGTCATCTTGCTTATTTCTTCACCCGCTGGTCCGGTTCAGGGCATATTCCGGTCAGCAACATGTACGAATTCATGACGTTTTTATCCATGATGGTCATGGTAGCTTTTACCGTGATTTTCTCTATATACCGCAAGATTATTCTTGGAGTCTTTGCGGTGCCGATCTCCATCATAGTCATGGCCTATGCGGCAGTATTCCCCCAAGAGGTTCAGCCGCTGATCCCTTCACTTAAATCGATATATCTGAATATCCATGTCACGCTGGCCGCACTGGGCGAATCTTTCTTTGCCGTTGGTTTTGCCGCCGGCCTGATGTATCTCCTGCGTACCGTGAATTTCTCCAGCAAGGAGAAGAGTGACCGCAAGCAGCAGCGTCTGGTCGAATTTACTCTGTTCTCAATCATTGTTATAATTGGGTTCCTTGGATCGGTTTTTGCATTTCGCGGCGCAGGATACGAAACGGTTTTCGTTCGTTCTAACGTTACGATTGACAGCCCCGGGCAGGGAGATAGTACAATAGAGAAAGTGAGTTATAAAATGCCACCAATCGTGGCACCTTACCATAGCGAAATTGAGAGCTTCCAGCCGTTTCTTGGAATGAAGGAGCCGCTTTTCGAAGCGCCATCCTGGATGAATGGCGTCAATGCCGGACGTAAATTCAATACGGTTCTCTGGTCGCTGATTTCCGGTGCGATTTTATATGGAATTCTGCGTCTGGCTGCCCGCAAACCGCTGGGCCGAGCGATTCATCCTGTCCTGGATGGAATTGATGAGAATGACCTCGATGAAATTACGTACAGGGCGATTGCCATTGGCTTCCCGATCTTTACACTGGGGGCTTTGATTTTTGCAATGATATGGGCACAAGTGGCCTGGGGCCGGTTTTGGGGATGGGACCCCAAAGAAGTCTGGGCACTGGTCACTTGGCTGTTCTACAGCGCCTACCTGCATCTGCGGCTGGCCCGCGGATGGCAGGGGCGCAAATCCGCATGGCTCGCCGTACTCGGCTTTCTGGTCGTAATGTTTACCCTGGTTGGAGTTAATCTGGTGATTGCCGGACTACATTCCTACGCCGGAACAGACTAAATCAACAATCTGCCGAAGAGGCACTAATACCTGAGAGTAACGTTGTACTGTAATTGATGAAGGGGTTGTTGTGAAATGGCAGAGCATTTGAACAGAATACTGGTGGTGGATGACGAGGAGCGCATTCGCCGCCTGCTTAAGATGTATCTTGAAAAAGAAGGTTACGAAATTGATGAAGCTGAAGACGGGGAAATCGCACTTCGCAAAGCAACGGCCAATGACTACGGCCTGATTCTGCTGGATGTGATGTTGCCGGGAATCGATGGCATTGAAGTGCTGACGAGGCTCAGAGGGGTCAAATCGACACCCGTTCTGATGCTTACAGCCAAAGGTGAGGAGATCAACCGGGTGCAAGGCTTCGAGATGGGTGCGGACGATTATGTCGTCAAGCCTTTTAGTCCCCGTGAAGTGATCTACCGGGTAAAAGCGATTATGCGCCGCTCTTCTGCGACAGCCTTTTTGTCCAAAGAAAGCAATTCCAGCAACAATATCGTATTTCCCCATCTTATCATTGAACATGATGCACACCGGGTAACCGCCGGCGGCCAGGAAGTAAGCCTGACTCCGAAAGAGTACGAGCTGCTGCATTATTTGGCTATTTCACCGGACAAGGTGTTCTCGCGCGAAGAGCTGCTGAAGGATGTGTGGAATTATGAATTCTTCGGGGATTTGCGAACAGTGGATACACATGTCAAAAGACTTCGTGAGAAGCTCAATAAAGTATCACCGGAATCGGCAGCGATGATTACCACGGTATGGGGAGTAGGCTATAAGTTAGAGGTGCCCAAATAAGTGAAATTCTGGAGAAGTCTTGTCGGGAAGCTGTGGATCACGATCATCTGTCTGGTTGCTGTCGTGCTTATCACACTGGGGTTGTTCCTGCTGCCCTATATCGACAGCAACTTCGCCAATTCCGGGGCGATCAAACGCTTGTTCACTTATGTCTGTATGATAGGGTTTTCCTTAACGACGTTTTTTGCCTTGTTCCTGTTCACCAAGATCACACAGCCGATGCAGCAGGTCATTGAAGCGGCGAATAACATTCGCAAGGGCGAATACGGGACGAGACTCACACTGGTGACCAGTGACGAAATCGGCCAGTTGGCTACCTCCTTCAATCATATGGCGGAAGAACTGGAAGAAAATATCCGCAGCCTGAATCATGAGAAGGGACATCTGTCCAGTGTTCTGCGCAGCATGAGCGATGCAGTGCTCACCTTTGATGTCGAGGGGCAGATCATATTGACCAACCCGCATGGCCAGGCTCTGCTGGAGACGTGGAGTGATCTGAGCTGGGAGCAGGAGAGTGAATCCGAGCTCTATCCGCAAGAGGTGATTGACAGTGCAGTACCACCTCCCTTACGGCCCTTGTTCTTCAGTACACTGAGTCAGGGTGGGGACCAACGCTCTCAGGTGCATGTACGTCAGGGAGTCTGGTCAGTTCACATGGCTCCGCTATACTCGGACGACGCCATTCGCGGAGTAGTGGCTGTATTGCGTGATGTGACTGAAGAGGTGAAGCTTGAGAAGATGCGCCGCGACTTCGTTGCTAATGTTTCACACGAGATCCGTACTCCTCTATCGATGATGCAGGGCTACAGTGAAGCTTTGCTGGACGGCATGGCCTCTTCTCCTGAAGAGAGCAGTGAGCTGGTTCAAGTTATTCATGACGAGTCACTGCGGATGGGCCGGCTGGTGAAGGATCTGCTTGATCTTGCACGCATGGAAGCCGGACACACCGATATGATGAAGGTCCCGGTAGATATGGAGGCCCTTCTGGAACGGGTGTACCGCAAATTTTCTGTTCGGGCCAAGGAGCGGGGAATCCACCTCGACCTGAACTTCGGAAACGACACACCGCTTCTCAAAGCGGCTGACGAAGACAAGCTGGAGCAGGTGCTGACCAATCTGCTGGACAATGCGTTTCGGCATACACCTGCGGATAAACACATCAGGGTTCTAACGGGCTCTGCTGTATTAGAGGGACGCCGTTATCTGGAGATTGCAATCCGCGATGAAGGAGTAGGTATTCCTCCGGAGGATCTTCCATTTATATTTGAACGCTTCTACAAAGCGGACAAAGCCCGAGTGCGGGGAGAAACCGGGGGAACCGGGCTTGGACTCGCTATTGTCAAAAATATCGTTGAGTCGCATCGCGGAACCATCACGGCTTCCAGCAGGCTGGGCGAAGGAACCGAGTTCATTCTGCGGCTTCCTGTCGAAAAACAGTAAACCCAAGACAATGAATGACAGCGCCTCTGACCGCAGAGGTGCTTTTTGTTGAAACCACCACATTAATCTTGTTCATCGTGGAACATACCGCTATGCTTACGAAGCCAGTTTTAGGAGGCCTATAGAGATGATTTTATCATTAGACCAAGGAACTACAAGCTCGCGTGCGATCTTGTTCGATTATGAAGCAGGGATGATCTCTCAGGGGCAATATGAGATTAGCCAGTCTTTTCCCCGGCCGGGATGGGTAGAGCATGATCCTAATCAAATCTGGGAGACACAACTGGCGGCAGCCAGAGAGGCCATAAGAGGAAGCGGGAGGCCTGCTGACGAGATATCTGCAATTGGTATTACCAACCAGAGGGAAACCGCTTTGATCTGGGAGAAGGCCAGTGGGAAGCCTATCTACCCGGCCATCGTCTGGCAAGACCGCCGTACGGCCGAGGAGTGTGAAGAACTGAAACGGCGCGGACTAGCGGATGTGATTGCTGCCAGGACCGGTCTTGTAGTGGATGCCTACTTCTCAGCAACCAAGCTGGCCTGGATTCTGGATCATGTTCCTGGGGCGCGAGAGCGCGCGGACCGAGGAGAACTGCTGGGAGGAACTATCGACACCTGGCTGATCTGGAAGCTCACAGGAGGAGCTGTGCATGCAACGGATGTGACAAATGCCTCGCGCACCATGCTCTACAATCTGCATGAGCGGATATGGGATGAGCAGCTGATTGACGAGCTTAGGATACCGCGTTCAATTCTACCCGAAGTTAGAATGTCCGGTGGGGAATTCGGAGCAGCAAGCAGTAAATGGTTTGGAGCCCAAATTCCAATTCGCTCGGTGCTGGGAGATCAGCAGGCCGCCTTGTTTGGGCATACCTGTCTTGAAGCCGGAAGTGCCAAGAATACATACGGCACCGGCTGTTTTATCCTTATGAATACCGGGACTGAGGCGGTAGCCTCCAGCCATGGACTGTTGACAACGGTGGCTTGGGGCATGGGAGATGAATTGTATTATGCCCTTGAGGGCAGTGTGTTCGTAGCCGGAGCGGCAGTGCAATGGCTGCATGAAGGCCTGGGGCTGATTGAAGGTCCTGCAGACTCAGAGGGAAAGGCGGGGGAAGTGGAAGATAGTGAGGGTGTAGTAGTAGTACCGGCCTTCACAGGACTGGGAGCACCCTACTGGGACATGTATGCCCGCGGAGCGGTGTTTGGCCTGACACGCGGAACTACAGCAGGTCATCTGGTGCGGGCTACCCTGGAATCCCTTGCTTTTCAATCAAGAGATGTCATCGGTGCGATGGAAAAAGATGCAGGCATGCCGCTCACGGGACTGAGGGTCGATGGCGGCGCAGTGCGCAACGATCTGCTCATGCAGTTTCAAGCGGATATTCTCGGCAGCGAGGTTACACGTACCATGTATGCAGAGACGACCGCACTGGGGGCAGCATTGCTTGCCGGACTAACGTCAGGGATTTGGACCCGGGAGCAGCTTGAGAGCTTTAATAAGGCTGAGAAGGTATTCTCGCCTACAATGGAGCCAGCAGAGCGTGAGCTTCGTTACCATGCCTGGCAGGATGCTGTATCCCGAACCATGGGCTGGGAGAAGCATGAAGGTCACCGTTAAAGGGTATGGGATGAATCGCTAGCAGAACAGTAAACTTATAGATGGAATAATTGCAAAATGGGGCTGTCTCAAAAGCCATGAAATGGCTACTTGAGACAGCCCCGCTGTTTTTGAGTTGGATGGACTTGCGCACTTGGTGCGGACGCTCCGCGAACGGACCGTTGCTACAATCGCTGTGCTCTCCAGATTTTATTTATTTCCCGTAGCGGTAAAAATCCGGAGAGCAAGGCGACCGCTACCGCTTTTCCGCAATCAGTCCGTCCTCTCCGCTGTTTAAGCGGGGGAACGTTCCTACAATTCTTTCAAAAATCACAAAAAGAAATCGCCCTTTGGTAAAATGGAAGTGTCGAGCAACCAT